>URIJ01000057.1 GCA_900547835.1 uncultured Collinsella sp. | reverse complement strand
TCCTCTATAGCTCAGGTTGTCTAAACAAATAATAGCCGATTAGCGAGCTTCCGCGCCGGACAACGCAGCTAGACTGCACCGTCCGGGCCACGTAACCACACTCAACCAATCAAGCCATATGTTGCTTTCATCGTCTCAAGCAACTGCGCCATCGTTGCGCCCGCAACCCCGATCTGTTTCAGATTGACGTCGCCCACCTCACAATCTTTAACAAACGCAATCATATCGTCCTTCAGTTCTCCGCGCAGGTCGACACCTTCCGACTCGCCAAGCAGCTGAGCAAGCCTCAGCGCATCGCGTTTATGCTTTTTTACCTTCTTCGAATCAACGTTCTCCCCCGCTTCCCTTCTAGCTTTTAGGTCGAGATACGCCTTCGCTTTGAACGGGACAATGTATTCCGTACCCAGGACCGAAACGCCGCCTACGGTCCGAATTCCCTGAAGGAACAAGCTGTAGTAAGCATCGTCCAACAAAATTGCCGAAAGACTGCTTATGTTTTCATCAACGTGAATTGGCGCCACATCAATCCCCTCACGACCCTTTAGAAAGTCGGGGCACTTCGCGAAGAGTTCGATCATATGGGGGTAACCCGGCCTCTTAGGCTCTGTAAACCGATAAAAACACGAGCCTTTACCTTCGCCCCAGCCGCAGCGATAGCCGCCATCACGCACCAAAGTCCATATAGCTTCTGCCGTCTGAGGCAACCGGTCATCGGCGACAATTACCACATCAAAATCGTGAGTCGCCCTAAACGGAAGTCCCGCCTCCGAGAGCAAAATGTCGCATGCCGTGCCGCCGATAAGGGCATACGATCCTGCAGCTTTTTGCATATGCTGCTGAAATTCTTGGAGACCTTTTACAGCGCTTCTTGCCATGGATATTCCTTTCCAAACATGCGATCGACTTCGAGCTGAATTCGCTCATCGTCGATTGCCGCCAAAGATAGCGCAAGTGAAATGTCGTCGATACGGGAGGAGTTGGCAAACACGGGCGCATAGCGCCACACTTGGATCATCGCCGTTTCGTTATCCGGCAGTTCCCCGTCTGCGACTTCAAGGTCACGCAGCTCACGCCATACACTTCTTAAGACAGCCTTTTGCTCCACGCCCGGCGCAGCGAGCATCGAACGCGCAGCGAGCGCCGTCTCCCCAGCGTCAGCAAGGCGATCAATCTGTGGTGCCTTCCTTGCAAAAATAACCTTCGAGACAGGCGAGGAAAGCTCTGCAATGTGCTCACTGAGCAGTAGATCCACGACCACGGGTAACACAATGACACGCCTTTCGCGCCGCTCGCGCCTTGCGAGCCCCCTGTCTACAAGCTCGGTTATGGCCTCACTCGCACGGCTTGCCGAAATCCCGAGCGCACGACAAAGGTCATCGGGATGATATGACTCCTGACCTGCTCCCCAGATTGCGGCAGCCTGCGCGTTGGGTGACATCTTGGTCGCGCGATTATGAAACCGGGCACCGCCTCTCTCCGTATAGGCAGCGCCCATAAATGGAAGAAAAGCCTGTCTACCGGGGCAAACAAAGTGAATCCCTTGCGCGACCAATGCCTTGCGCTGGCGCGCATCGGCATCAGGGAACGAAATGACAACAGGAGCCTCCGAACGCAAGGTTAGCTGGCTATAGACCCTTTTGGCCTCGGGAAGCCCGACGCCAGTAGGCAAACTTGCAAGCAAAAAAGAAAAACCATTTGCGTCAACGGCGCGGACCTCAATCGACCGCAGATGCAGCGGCAAGTGTGCGGATCCAGGCCAAGTTTTAGCCTTGGCGGAGAGGCCCAGTGCTTCTTGTAAGTAGGTAAGCGCTTCGTTCATTTCCATCTTTTTCGCTTAGTTCCAGTTGATATTGGAATTATACATAATTTTCGGAAATGATGTGATTTCTATCAGGTATGGGCCCGCATTTGAGTTTTCAAAATGTCCCGAATCGGCTGGGCGATTCGGGATACAATGCCAGTAGGAAACGACGCACCCCGCGTAAGTGATCGAAAGCGCGGGTGGCCTAGTTTTCTGGTTTTGTTAAATGCCCGGGATCCGACCCCCGGGCATTCTTATTTGCGCTTGTTGCGGCGCAAATGCCTTCCACCGTCCGCACCGCGCGTGCGCCTACGGACCTTAAACCGAATCTCATACGAGTCAAGAAACGCGATGACGAACGAGCCCACCGCCGCGAGGGCGGCGAGCGCGTTAAGGAATTTCAGCATTTGGGGACCTCCGATCGAGTCGTCGGCCGCCCGCGCACGGGATGCGTCGCAAAGCCATTTTACTGCGAGTGTATGCACCAACAGCTGGTAAACGCAATAATTGCAAACATCTGTTCGATAGTCATACGCTCGATCCATCGGGCAATGGAGCTTGGCTGCTATATCCAAAAAACGGGGCAAACTCCAGCGCGGAGTCTGCCCCGAAAAGAGAATGGCAAAGCAAGAACGTGGATGGACGAGAAAAGTGTCCGCAAGTCTCATGGCCATCACATCCCACCTGCCAAAGGGATGGGTGAGTGAGCGTTACTCCTGCTCGGACTCCTCAGCCTGCTTACGGCTGCGGACGAGGTGTGCCACGCCAATGCACAGCACCGCGCCGCCAGCAATCCAAGTGAAGGTCACGCCGTTAAGGCCGGTAAGCGGGAGGCCGGAGCCCTTCTGGTCGACAATGGTAAAGCTGAGTTTGCCGACTTCAGCTTTCGCGGAGTTCTGCTGGATGACATTTTCACCTGCCACAATGGCGCTCGTAGTGTCGGGCGTCACATCCGTACCGCCCTGATTGAGCGTGCGGCTGATAGTAAAGGTCACACCGCTTGCTGCGGAGTTATTGTAGCCAGGCGCAGGCTTAACCTCCTTGAGGATATAGGTGCCCTCGTCGAGGCCGACAACGTTAATCTTGCCGTTGCTGTCAGTTGTCAGAATTGCATTATCCTTAGTTGACGTCGTGGTACCGTCGGCCTTGATAAATTCGCTGGAGTCTTTCTCCTGTAGCGTGAACTGAACGCCTTCGAGGGTCTTGTGCTTGCCAGTCTCATCCTTGTCGTTACCAACCTTGGTGACGTCGATGCCGTAGGTGTAGTCGTAGGCAGGATGCGTAACCGTAGTGCCGGTACCGTCGGTGTGCGGGTTGTTGGAATAGGTCAGTTTTACCGTGTTTGTCTGGGCCTTACCGAGAATGTTCTCGTTAATCTTGCTAGCAACAAGTTTTGCCTGGTAGTTCACATAGACCTTTGAATTACCGCCAACGACAATGGGCTCACCGGCCTCATTCTTTACTTCTTTGAGATTATCGAAAGAGACAGTGAGTTTATTGTTGCTTTCCTCAGAAGGATAGTTCACTGTATAACAACTGTCCGCTACGACCGTATCGCCAATTTTGACCTTAACGACCGGCTTACCGTTCTCGTCGCATACCGGCACCATCGTAGAAGGAAGCTCGTCGGTAAAAGCATAGCTGTACTTAGTGTACGTATTGATGTTGCTAGCAACAGTGCCGGCAAGCTGATAATCAATCGGCTGCTCAGAGGCAGAGTCGGCGGACTTGTTGGGAGCACTGAAAACGTCCTTGCTATTGCCCGTAACAAACTTGCCGTTCTTGTCATCCTTGACGGCCTTGGTCACGTTGGGGACGTCCTTCTTGGGCTCCGCCTTTACATCTTCACCACCGACGACAGTGAAGATTGGCGAGGTATAGGCGTCGGTATTGCCGTTGGCCGAATCGCTAGATGTGGTCGAACCAACATTTGCAGTCACAAAGAGCCAATAGCCGGTGTTTAAAGCCTTAAAGTCTCCCTTGCTGGAATCGCCTGGGTTTGTCCAGGTTAGAGTCGAATCCTCAAGTGCGGCAGCAATCTTATCCAACGTGGAGCCAGCGTCAACCTTGGCAGTCTGGCCAACATTATCACCGGCATTATCTTTAATGTACTTGGCCCAAGCCTGAGCGCCTGCATTCGCATCAGGAGCCTTCGCGACGTCAGCAAATGCACCAGTCACAACATTCATAACATCAGGCGACGCCCAATCAATATCGGAAAGGATCTTATCGCCAGACCAGGCACTTCCATCATAATTCTGCGTAACCTTTGCCTTGAAAATCTGGATGCCCTTAAAGGTTGTGTCCTTATAGGTCTTCTCGTCAATCTTTACATTGCCGTCCGTGGCCACCGTCGGCGTGACCGCAGCAAACGCCATGGTCACCGGGGCCATCACGCCGCCGAAGCTCAACGCCGCCGTGAGGCCTGCCGTTACTGCTAGGCGTGCGATGTTCTTGCTCATGCTCATCTTCTTTTCCTCCGTTTTCCGGTTGGTTCTCATTCGATCGATCATCATCTGTCTGTGTCTTAGCATCTGCTTCGTTATGTCTCGCCCCGTTCTCTGTGGGGCTGCCAGCTACTCTTTATGGCTGCCACTTCCCCGCTTGACCAGGAGCGCGACCACGATGAGCGCAGCTCCGGCGGCCGCTGCGGCGGCCGCGGTGAACATTGCCATATCGCCAGTCGAGGGCATAAAGCCTCCGGTGGTAATGCTAGGGGGTGTGCCGGTGGGCGTGTTAATGAGCGACGCCTCCAGGCTGCCCGTCGACCCGTCCGCGCTGTCGGCGCGCAGGGGCGACTCAGCCGTGATGGTGAGTTTGGGCTTGGCGGCGGCCACCTGGTCGACGTCCAGGCCCTCGGCCTTGACCGTCACGGAGCGTGTGCCCTCAAAGGCGGTGTAGCCCTTGGGCGCCTTGAGCTCGCGGACCTCCAGCTTGCCCGAGTCCACGCCCGAGACGGTCACGCGGCCGTCCTCGCCCGTGGTGACGGTGGCCTTGCCCTCCGCATCCCACGTGCCGTCAGCCGCTAGCGTGCGACCGCGGTCGTCGGTAATACTCAGGATCGCCCCGGCAAGCGGCTTGTCGCCGTCGCTGCCGCGTTTGGTGAGCGCGAGATCCCAGGTGTAGGCGCACGCGTCGTCGCTCGGCGTGCGGGTGAAGCCGGCGTCGCCGGACTGGTCGGCAAAGGGAGAGCGCGGGTAGCGCAGGTAGACCTCGTTGGGGTTGCCCTTCGCGATGCCGTGGTTGCACGCGCTGTTGAGCGGCGCGTTGTACACGGCGACCACGCGGGCGCCCGCGGCGAAGGCGTCGGCCCCGCCGAGCGCGGCGATCAGGTCGCCGGTGCGCACGGTGAAGGTCTTGCCGTCGGCCGCTACCTTGGTGGCGCACTGGGCCGTGATGTCGGTCCAACCCTTCGCGGGCTCGGTGCCGGCGCGCCCGTCCTTGCCGGTCTGGACGGCGTCAAAGCCGCCGTCCGCGCCCGCCGCCACGTACACACGCATGCTCGCGGCCACCTTGGAGGGGTCGAGCCCCGCGCTCATGGTGTCGACGAACTGCACCGTATAGGTGTCGTAGGCGGTAAGGCCCGCCGGGACCGTGGCGGAGAGGCGCCAGTACAGGTCGTCGGCGACCGTGGCGTCGGCGGCCTTCTGCCATGCGGCGGTGCTGTCCTCCAGCACGTGCTTGGCGACCTTGGGCGTCGCGGCCTTGGGCTTGACGGTGACGGCGTTGCCGCCCACCAGCGCCATGATTGGCGCGGTGCCGGCCTCGCCCTGGGCGATGGCGTCGTCGTCGGCGACGATGAGCCAGTAGCCACAGGGCAGCTCGGCCGTCGTGCCCGCGTTAAGGGTCGCAGGCCTGGCGCCAGAGCTCTGGAGGGAACGAGCGAGCTGTGCGCTCAGCGCGCTCGTAAGGTGGGAATCGGTGTTAAGCCACTCGGCAGCTTCCTGCGCGGTGGTCTGGGAATCGGGCATGCCGGCGCTGTGCAGCACAGGCAGGACAGCGTCGCGCGCGGCGTCGCTTGCCCAAGCGAGGTCGGTAAAGGTCTTGGCGTCGCCGTCGCCGTCGACGACGTTGGCGCTAAAGATCTGGTAGGCGTCGTAGTTGCTCGCCACGGCGCCGCTCACCGTGATGGAACCGGTCGAGGTCGGCGCGGCCTGCGCGGATGCGGGGAACACAACCGCGCAGATGCCGATCAGGAGGGCAAGCAGCGCAAACAAGATCGGGAAGGAGCAAACTTTCTTATTCACGACGCTCACCTCCCTTCGCATTCGCCTTGCGACGAATGTGCATCCAGGCCGCAGCAGCGCAAAGCACCGCCGCGCCGGCAAGGTACGTCAGAGTGACGCCCGACATACCAGAAAGAGGCAAAGAGGCGGAGTAGGTGTTGGTGAAGGTGGAGGCGGGAATGGCGTCGGGCGCGGCGGCGGAGGGTTCAACCACGACGCCCTGCCCGTTCTCGCCAAGGGTGTTGCCCATGTCGTCCTTCATCTGCGTAACGGTGGTAGAGGTGGTAAGACCGGTGTACTTGCCAGTGGTCTCATTCATGACGGCCTTCACCGTGACGGCAACCTGGTACTCGGCCTTGGAGTAGCGGAGCTTATCGATGGCACCGGTGGTAGGCGCGACCTCCTTCACCGTGTAGGTGTAGGTCTTGGCGCCAGTCGGGTTCGAATCGTCGATCTTGGCGAGGTGCTTTTTGGAGAACGAGATACCGCCAAAGGATGCCACGATGTCGTTGACCTTGGTGGAGCCCGCTGCGGGAGCGACGGAAATAGTCGTCGGATCAAGCTTAGGTGCGCTATCCTTATTTGCCCCCGTAGCCTCGATGCTGAACTCGAACGGCACATATTTGTCTTTATCGCCCTTCGGCCAGTCCGTATTGCGAACAGATTTGGTCACCGGGATCTTCACGGACGTAGTGGTAAGGGCGTCGGAAATGTAGACGTTGTTCCCGTCAATCGTCGGGCTCTTTCCCTCGGTCCACGTGACGGAACCGTCCTCGTTGGACACCGTGAACTCATAAACCGTGGTGTTCAAGTTGTAGCCAAACGGAGCCTGGGTCTCAACAAGCGTGTACGTACCCGGCAGCAGACCCTCGAGCGTGAACTTGCCAGGCGCGGTGTCGGTGTCTACCCACGTGGTATCGCTCGAAGTCGACTGGTCGCTCACCTGATCTCTCACGGTCCAGGACTGGTTAACGGCCGCACCATCGGCGTCATTAGTCTTGGTGAGTTTCCACTCAGAACCAGCCAAAGGAGTGTGTTTTGTGTCGCCCTCCCCCACCTTGGTCCAAGACACCGTACCGGTGATGATCTTGGTGTTGGGAATGGCACCTGTGGGGTTATTCTCGAACGGAACATTTTTGCCGTTCTCATCCACGTAACCCTGAACGTAGTTCGGCTTCTCGCCAGAATTGTTCATAGTGGCATAGTAGATGGTGTCTGACTTCTGGTAGCCAGCCGGCGCCGTCTCCTCTTTGATGTAATACGTGAAGTAGTTGGTATCGTTGGAATTGCCGATGTTTGCCTTCTGGTTCAGATAGTTGAACTGAAGCTTGCCATCACCCGAAGCGTAATCATTTGCGCCACCGTCAGTCACCGTCACGATAGCGTCCTTGCCCGCGACAGCATTCTCGACAGAACCATAGATAGCCCACGAGGAACCAGGAAGCGACGTGTTGCCGTTCGCCGCATCGACCTTGCTCCACGCAACGGCGGAGCCGTCGGGCGTATACGACCCAGACCACGGGAAGTTGTGACGCTCCTGATCCATATCGATGACGGAAGCCGAGTTACCCTCACCAAATGCTGCGGCAACCTTCGGGCTGTTCATTGAGAAATCGACGCCCACATAAACGCGGCCGTTGGTAGTCACATGGTCGTCGAAACTTCCGTTGGGAACGAGAATCGATCCGATCATAGCCGCCGCAGGATCGTCGTCAGTCCACTTGGCACCGGTGGCTGTGCCGCCGTATCCCCAGTCCGCGCGGTTTTCTCCCGCGATGCCGCCTCGAATGGTAAGGCTGGTGGTATCGACGAAGTTCCACATGATGGACTGGGAGGCCAGCGAGTATTTCGCGTCAAGGTCTTTCTTGGCGTACTGACTCTCGTAACCGCGAGATATTTCTGTATCTCCCCACCAGAAGCGCCAGCCGTTGTGGAACTCGACAGGATTAGTACCTGTAACGTTCACGACAATGGATGCGCCTTCGGGGATATTGGTGAACTTAAAGTCGACGCCGCGGTAGTAGACGTCATCCTTCCAGTTGGAGAGCTCGGAACCGGCGATGGTGAAGACCTGTTGCATAGAAGTTCCATCGCCGGTAAAGGTGATGAGTCGCTCGGTGTTGCGAATCTTATTGCTCGGGATTCCGGTATCGAGCGCACCGGAAACAGACTTGCCGCTACCATCGTCGCTACCATCGAATTTGAGTGTATAGCTTGTTCCGTCGTTATTGTACTTGTTGATGACGTAGTTGCTATTAGGCTCTGCAAAGCCGTTGACATCCACCTCGCCGGTATCTTCAAACGAGTCGAGCTGTTTCGATAGCTTCGAGAGGTATCCATTTGTACCGTTATAGCTCGAATAATCGCTACCGTTGACATTAGTCAAATCAACAGCTTTATTGAACAGGGTGCTTTCCAGAGCAGACAAGCCCTCGTACCAATTACCCTGCATTGTCACCACAGACTGGCGTTTATAGTCGCTATCGCGCCAGTATGTGATGGGGCCTGCGATTTGCGCGGTGTAGGCAAAGCCGGAAGGAGTCGCGCCCTCAAAAGGTCTCTGCTGTCCGACCCAAGCGCCTTTGTTCCAAGCGCCAACGGTAGTCGCCCCCGGCAAGTTGCCGTTGTAACCAACGCTCATTTTGGTGATCGCACTGTCGATTCCGGCGACCGCAAGCACGGTGCTGCCGTAGACAGGACGGAACTGGGAACCAAAACCAACGGTGCCAAAGCGGAAACCAGCGCCGCTACTATTATTATAGGGCCAGCTCTCTTTGAGTGGATTCATGGCAAGCTTGCCACGGACCACGGTAAGGCCCTCCGCCTCAGCGGCATATGAGCCGGTGGGGGCGTTGTCCGCATCAAGATCGATAGTGCCGTCGCTCGGCTTATCGCTCGGCTTACCACCGATGTACATGTCGCGGCCGACGTAGGTGGCCACGCCGGGATCAGGGGTTGAGACATTGATATTCGTACCGATACCGATAGACGTGGGAACGTAAATTCCCGGCTTCGCGGTGGCCGTCGCTCCCGCTGAAGCCGCATTCGCACTCTGAGCCTGCTCAACACTATTTGAAGAGCCAGACTCGCCGCCATCGGTCTCGTCGCTATTCTGGTTTTCGGCATCCTCGCTGGTGTTACCTACAGCAGCGGACTCACTTGAGGAACCCCCCCCCATCACAGTTTCCTCGGTAGAATCTGTCTGACCATCGTTTGCAATAGCCTGCGAGATCGGAGGCATGACGAGCGACAGTACCAGGCTCAACACGGAGGCTCCGCACAAAACGCCTGCCAGTACGCGGCGCGTCGCTTTTTTACTCTGCTTAGTTTTTTCTGAATTCGCTTTCATCGATGTCTCCTCCCCAAGAGACCGCGATCTTGCTCTTTCACTATCAAACGTATCTGCGCAATCTGTAATTGCGCTCGCTAAGTGATGCAATTATAACGATTGTTTAAACATCTGAGCAGCAAAACCGACATTTTTGTGCAAGTTCTTAATTCTCTTGACAATTGTTTAGATTTGCCTTCGTTTATTCGCTATAAAATATCTGTTTCTACTGGTAATTAAGTTAGTTATCAGTTTTTTAATAGCATTTTATTTATTTGCACAACCTTTTGCTCAAGAGCAAACATCCTGTGAACGGTCGAAAATCGACCGTGAACGGTAGATTATTAACCGGAAGGAATATCCTACCAAACTGATGAGAATATCTTTAACCCACCGGTGGTTAGAGGCATGATGTTCAGACAATGTTATTTGAATTTTCGCGCAGATTTTAGGTATCAATTCACCCAAATCGCCAGAGGCCACCGCAAAGGAGCCTGCCCCCTTTGCGGTGGTTCTCCCCCCCGGCGCTATAGCAGATGTTCCTCGATAAAGATCGCGATGCCGTCTTTGTCGTTGCTCGCGGTTACAAAATCGGCGGCGGCACGGGTGGCATCGCTGCCATTTGCCATGGCCACGCCCACGCCGGCGTCAGCCACCATGCAGGTGTCGTTGTCCGCATCGCCAAACACGCAGATGTCCTGGAGCTCCATGTCGTTGAGCTCCGCCACGCGCACAAGGCCGCGCGTCTTGGACACGCGCGGATCCATGAACTCGTAGAGCCGCTGCGTGGTTTGCAGAGCCGCCGCCTTAACAGTGTCATCGGCAAACGTCGACGCCCGCTCAATCACCTGCGGCATCACCTCGGGCGCCATGGTAAACATCACCTTGGGCTGCGGCTCGCGCAAAAACTCGGCAAAATCGACCACCTGGTAGGGCACGCCGTCGACGCGCGACAGGTGCTCGACGCACGCGTTGCTCTCGGGCACGTAGAACACGCCGTCTCGGGGGCAGACGGGTGTTGCCGGAAGGTCCGCCATGTGCCTGCAGATGCGTGCGATGGTCTCGCCCGGCAGCGGATAGCTCAGCTCGTTGATATCGTGAGCGCGGTCGATGACCTCGGCGCCACCGCAGCCCACCATCACGTCCACCAGGCCTTCGATGCCCCAGAGCTCGTACATGGCCTCGGTCGCGTGGGCGTCGCGCCCGGTGCACAGGCCAAAGAGCACACCGCGCTCGCGCAGGGCGCGGATCGCCGCCACGGTGCGCGGGGACACCGTGTGCTGGCTCGTGAGCAGTGTGCCGTCGATATCGCAGAACACGGCTTTGATGTGGTTGAAGGTGGTGTCCATGGGGACCTTTCTGGGTTGTGCGGCGGTGTGGAGCGTGGTCGGAAGTGGTGTACATGGTATACCAAGGCACGGGCCGTTGGGACCCGATCGCCACAAAGGTGCCTGTCCCCCTTGTGGTGACCGAACCCGAAGGATGGCCTGGCCCGAGACGCAAAGCATCACAACATTCGACGTTTTTCGTCAAAATCGCGATTTTCGCTGAATGTTGTGATGGTTTTTATTGCTTTGCAGCACGATCAAAATGCCGGCGTCCAAACAGCAGCAACGCCGCGGGGACTGCCGTCACGACCATGCCCGCTCCGATGAGCGTCTGCTGCATGCCAAACGTCGCCGCCAGCCATGGAGCAATTGCCAGCGGGGCCACGCCAGCGAACATGTTGCCAAAGCCCATGACCGAGTTGATGCGACCGAGCTGCTCGAGCGGGGCCGTCGTTTGCACGATCGTGTTGTGGAGCGGATTGACGACACCCCAGGCCACGCCCAGGGCAATCTGGCCGACAAGGGCTACGCCCACGTACGGCGTTCCCACGTAGAGCAGGCTTCCCAGACCCACGGACATGAGCGCCACGAGCAGCGTCTTAAGGTTGACCAGGTGCGGCGGCAAGCGGAACGCGGCCACGGCGCCCAGCACCGCGCCCACACCGCTGGCCGACGAGAGCCAGCCCATCCATTCGACACCGACGT
>URIJ01000056.1 GCA_900547835.1 uncultured Collinsella sp. | reverse complement strand
GAGATCATCGAGGCGAAGACCTTGGGCATGTTGCCGTGCTCGGCAGCGTAGCGGGCGACGGAGTTGACGCCGAAGGACCAGGCGGCCATGTTGGCGAACAGGGTGATCAGGAAGGCGATGCAGATGACCTTGAAGATCATAGAGTCGCCCACCATGGTCTGGACTGCGACAATCATGCCATAGTCGGGGTCGATGGAATCGGCCGGCACAGCAGCGCCGATGCCAAAGCCAGCGAACAGGTAGATCACGGCGATGGACAGGCCACCGACGATGATAGCCTTGGGGATATCGCGAGCGGGATCGGCCATGTCGTCGGTCATGGTGCAGATGACCTCGAAGCCCATGAAGTTAAAGATGATGATCGACAGGTAGCCGAGAGCGTTGGTGTTGGTGAGCTCGGGCAGGAAGGTGGCAGCGGACATGTCGTTCGCAAAACCGTTCTCCATGGCATACCAAATGCCCAAAGCGCCAACGATAACGGCGACGGCGACCTTGATGATGGCGCCACCGTTAAGGACCCACTCGGAGTCGGCAGCCTTGGAGCGGCCCATGAGGTACACGATCCACACGAAGGCAAGTTCGATAACCATCTTGGCGATCAGGTTGAACTCGACGCCGAAGACCATGCCCAGGATGTCGGGGAACATGGTTGCCAGCGAGGCGATCCACAGCGGGTAGTTAATCCAGTAGTAGTACGAGATGCGGGCGCCCCACTTGTCGCCCAGGCCATCGCGTACCCAGTCGTAAATGCCGCCCTCGCCGTCATAGGTGGTGCCGAGCTCGGCGACGACCATGCCGTAAGGGATCAGGAAGGTCAGGATCAGGAAGATCCACCAGAAGAACTGCTGGTTGCCGATGGCGGCAGCAGGTGCGGCGGCCTCGCAAACGAAGACGACGCAGATGATGGTCGAAATGACCGTAAAGAAGGAAAGCTTTTTCTTTCCGTCGCTCATGATGAGCTCCTTCGCTCAGTCTTGGACAGATCCGAGGCCCTAAGGCATTAAGGCAATTGCTTGGGCCTCGGTGAGCGGGCGGCAGGAGACGAGCATCCACCGCCCGCAAACGTGCTTTTAGAAGCCTTGAGGCTTAGAGCTGCTCGAGAGCCTCGAGAGCGGCGTGGAGCTCAGCCTTGGCGGAGTACTCGACACCCTCGTCGTTGAGCGGGGTGCGCTTGCCCAGGGCGGCAAGGAGAGCACGGATGGAGTGCTTGCGGTTCTCGGCCTCGACCCAGCACAGGGAGCGCTCGGGATCGTCCATGACCTCGTCGACGACTTCCTCGTTGCGGGTGGCCGGCAGGCAGTGCATGAACTTGGAGTTGGGGCCGGCGAAGTTCATCATGTCCATGGTGACCTGATACTTGGGATAGAACACGTCCATGTAGTTCTCGCCCGAGACCTCCTCGTCGTACAGGCCATACCACACGTCGGTGTAGATGAAGTCGGCGCCCTTGATGCACTCGATGTCGTCGGAGATGACGACCGAGCCGCCGGAGACCTTGCAGTTCTCCTCGGCGATGGCCATCATCTGCTTGCCGAACTCGGCGCGCTCCTCGACGGTGCCAACGTGCAGGCCGCCGTCGGGGATCTGGTGGCCCTTAGGTCCAAACTGGACAAACTTCATGCCGACCTTGGAGGCGATGAACATGAGGGAGACGCAGACCTGGGTGGCGTCGCCGATGAAGGCCAGGGTGCAGTCCTCGATCTTCTTGCCCTCGGGGAGGTTCTCGAGCATGGTCATGAGGTCGCCCATCTCCTGCGTGGGATGGTTGAACTCGGACATGCCGTTGATGACGGGCACAGCAGAGCCCTCGGCGAGGCCGACGACGTCCTTGTGACGGTCAACGCGAGCCATCATGATGTCGAGCAGCGAGCCCATAACGCGAGCGGTGTCGCCCAGGGACTCGTGACCGCCGAGCTGGATGGTGCCAGGGCCATAGAACTGAGCATGGCCGCCGAGGTCGGTCATAGCGGTCTCGAAGGAAAGACGAGTGCGGGTGGAGACCTGCTGGAAGATCATGCCAAGGCTCTTGTTGCGAAGCAGGTGCGGATAATAACCGTCAACCTTGATGGCCTTCTTCATTGCCAGGCCAAGATCCTCGATAGCCAGGATCTGCTCTTTGGTGAAGTCGTTGGTGTCGATGAAATCCTTAGGCAGTGCCATGTCGATTTCCTTTCCGCCGGTCTTGCCGACTATTACTATGAGGCGCTCGAACATCACGCCTCGTGTTGACAAGACCATCATTCACCCGTATGCAATTTTTACCTAGTTTATTCGGGATTAAAGACCGTTCACGGAGTTACACCCCCTCTAAACCAATATAAACCCGCAGGTCAAGAGTTTACAGGGGGTTCACCATCTAGAACCGTGAACGGTATACGGCTATGCTGTATCTCGGCGCCTAATCCGCAATGAAACGAAGGGTTGAGACGTCTATATCCCACAAGGTATACAGAGCTCGGCCATAGAATAAATGAGATGGGACGGTGACAGATGAACACCCTGATGTTCTTCTATACCCTAGCGATACTCGTGATCTGTATTGTGACGGCGGTGCTTTCGCTTGCCGCCTATGCCTCGTCCCGTCGACGCTTCTTTATCTATGGCAGCGGCGTATTTATCTGCTATGCCATCGAGATGACCGAGATTTTCTTTTTTGAATACACGCTGCAAAACCAGAGTTTTCCAGCCAGCGACTATTACTCAATTACCATGCCTGTGTTGCGGACCTTTGTGGCGACCGCTTCGCAGGCTTTTATTTGGCTCATTGCCATGGATTTGCTCGACAAGCATTCAAAAAAGCAGTTTGCCATTCCCGTCGCAACGTTCTTGCTGAGCGAGCTGCTGATTATCGTCGCTGTCCCCTACGGCCCCATTCATCAATGGCTCTACTACACGATGCGTCAGGTATTCCTTGTTTTCGTGGGGCTATATATCTTTTGGACGGCACGCAAGAGCACACAAGTCGAGCTGAAGGCACGCGTTAACAACCAACAAAAGCACCTGATTATCGGCGCTATTCTGGTCGGTTGCATCGTTGCCGAGGATTTCTACAACATTCTGATTGTCCCCATGAGTCTGGCGCCCTCTTGGCTGCAACTATATCTGTCCGAGCGCAACTTTAGCGAAAACGTCTTTGCCTGCTACTTTGCGATTCTGCTGATCATCTACTCCTACCACGTGCTTTCAATCCGCATGCAGGAGGCGCCCGAGGAAAAGAACGTCAGCGATCTTGATCGACACATCGAAGAGCAGATGCCCTTCTATCGCAACGCCTACAAGCTCTCCAACCGTGAGACCGAAGTTATGCGTCTAGTTGTCCTGGGCAAATCGAACCAAGAGATCGCTGACGAGCTCTTCCTTGCCGTGGGCACCGTCAAAACCCATATTCACAACATCCTGGTCAAAACCGAACAGCAAAACCGTACGACCTTGATCCTCCACTTTTGGAAGCGATAACCTGCCAAAAAGGGACAGGTTTATTTTGGCAGGTTTTATCTGGGCAAACGCCAAAAACCGCCGCGAGGGAGCTACTTTCCCTCGCGGCGGTTTTCTAGCAGTAAAACCAAGTGAGTAGTCTTTTGGCGGGATGCCGAGCACACCTCAAAACGCCACAGCCCTGACCTGCGATTTTATTGAGCACTTGCCGCGATGTGCTCGGCAGATCCAAAAAAGCCTACTCACTTGCATCTGAGATGCTCTAGATACGCAAAATACCGCCGCGAAGGGAGCTGGACTCCCTTCGCGGCGGTTATTCGCTCTGATTTTGCGACGGTTTTGCCCGCCTGTTACTCACTGTAGCGGGTGGCGATGGCAGCTTGTACCATGCCGGCGCTCATGAGGTAGGTCACCAGGAAGTAGCCGCCGTAGGCTGCCAGGAAGATTGCACAGGTGAGGCCCACGGTGCCGGCGATGCTCATATCGCCGAATACGCTCACCAACTCGATGATCACCTTGAGCGCCACAAAGGAGTGCGCCAAGCCCACTGCCAGCGGGAACAGGAAGAACACCGCTTGCTGCGCCATCACCGAATGCCGGATCTGGCGGTCGTCACAGCCGATCTGTGCCAGCACACGATAGCTGCGGCTGCCGTCGGCCACATTGGAGAGCTGCTGGATCGACAGTATCGCCGCGCACGCAACGACCAGTACAAAGCCAATGTAGATGGCCAGATAGCTAATCATGCCGTTCATTTGCGCTGCTTGCGTGTACATCTCGGAGCGTGTGATGAAGATTCCCCATGACCCTGGCTCCTTGCCGTCAACGAGCAGATTGTCGAGCAAAGTGTATTTAATGCTCTCGTCTGCCTCGGTCGTATCCATCCCCTGTTTGTAATTAACGAGCAGGCTACTGGAATACGGCTGCAGATTAAGTTGGGACAACAGCTCGTCGGCAACGACGACGGTACCCGGGTTACTGCCCATCGCCGAGTTGGCGATGGCCGCCGTGTCCTTGTCCGACTTATCGGTTGCGGGCTTGAGCTCATGCCCGCCCAAGGTGAGGGTATGGCCGCCGGCCATGTACTTGGTGTACAGGTCGCCCAGCTCACCGCCCATATCACACGTAAGCAGGTACTGGTCGCGGCCAATGCTCACCGGCTCCTCGCCCATCATCTGGCGCAGTTTGTTGTACTGGCTCGCCGGCGTCACAAACAGGCCCATCGTATCGGCATTGCTACCCCCGAGCGCCTTGGGGAGCTTTTCGCCCATGGTCTTGCACATCTCACCCGCAGACACCGAAGGATTCGAACCGCCAAACGGGTAACTCAGATACGAATCGATCTGCACATGCTCACCGGCAACATCGGCGATATTGACCTTCTTGCCGGTCTCGTCGTTGTTGTCCGCCGACTTGCCCTTAATACCGTCTGCAACGTTATCGGGATCTTTACGATCGCCATGCCATGCAGCGTACAAATCGACCGTTGCATCGGCCAGCACCATGCGATCGGCCTCAGACGGATTGACATACTCCTTGTAGTAGTCGAGCGTTTCGGGCGTGTAATAGACATACGTCTGAGACACGTCAACAGGGTTATAGCGCTCCAGGTTTTCATTCATCACGTTGGCAATTGACATACCGCACGTCACCGAGGTAATGGCCAGGAACAGAATCATCGCGATGACGCCCATCGAAAAGCACACCGTATTGACCTTGGCCGAAAGCTGACGCACGGTAAACATATTGAGGCCGCGCCAATACACGCTGCGCAGGCTCTGCAGCAGCTTGATGAGCATGCCCGAGAGTCCCCAGAACAGGGCAAAGGTGCCCACGGTAACCATAGCGGTCGTAATACCAAACTGGTTCATGGCCTCTTGCAGCTTGCTGTCCGTCGCGGTTAGCGGGAACCCATCACGTAGCAGACGGTAATAGGCCACGCCCACAAGCACCACGCCCACGGCAAAGATGGCAATCGCGATCCAGGGGTTGCGTGTCTTGATGCTCTCGTTGCGACGCTCGGCACCCATAAGCTCGATGAGTTTGGTACGACGCACGGCGCGAAGGTTCAGCAGGAGCGTGAGCACGAACATTACGAGCATGCAGGCAAGGGTCAGGTTGAACGCATGCACCGAGAAAAAGAAGCGGAAATTGGCGATCTGCGTCTTGAAGAGTGAGGCCGTAAAGAATGTCATGAGCTGCGAGAGCCCCACGCCCAGCACGATGCCGGCGACAAAAGCGCCGACCGAGACGATCACCGTCTCGAGCGCCATGATCGTGGCGACGCGCCCGCGCCCCATGCCGAGCACCTGGTACAGGCCAAACTCCTTTTTGCGGCGTTTCATGATGAAGTTATTGGCATACACCATCAAAAAGGCCATGACACCAGCCAAAAAGTACGTGAGGTAGCCGAGCATGGTGCCCATGAGCTCGGACAGGCCCTCTTCCTTAATGCCGGCGATATCGACCTGCATTGATACGGTGTTGAATGCATAGAAGACCGTGACGCCCAAGGTGAGCGTCAGCAAGTAGACGAGGTAATCGCGGCCGGCGCGGCGGACGTTGCCCCAAGCGAGTTTACAGAGCATCGGAGCCCTCACCGCCCATCATGGCAACGACCTCCATAATGCGGTCGAAGAACTCGCGGCGGTCGGTGTCGCCGCGACGCAGCTCGGTGAAGATCTTGCCGTCGCGGATAAACAGCACGCGGCTCGTGTAGCTGGCGGCAAAGCTGTCGTGCGTGACCATGAGCACCGTGGCGCGCAGGCGGCGATTCAGGGCCTCCAGGCTCTCGAGCAGCAGGCGGGCGCTCTTGGAATCGAGGGCGCCGGTGGGCTCGTCGGCCATGATCATGGTGGGGTCGGTGACGAGCGCGCGAGCAGCGGCGACACGTTGCTGCTGGCCGCCGGACATCTGGTAGGGATACTTGTCGAGTACCTGACTGATGGACAGGCGCGCTGCCACATCCTGCACGCGGGTCGAGATCTCTGCCGAGTTTGTGCGGGCGATGGTGAGCGGCAGGGCGATGTTCTCGCGTGCCGTGAGCGTATCGAGCAGGTTGGAATCCTGGAAGATAAAGCCCAGCTCCTCGCGGCGGAACTGCGAAAGCTTGGCCTGCTTCATGCGCGTCACGTCCTGGCCGTTGATGCGAATGATGCCGCTCGTGGCGCTGTCGATGGTCGACACGCAGTTGAGCAGCGTCGACTTACCCGAGCCCGAGGCGCCCATGATGCCTACGAACTCGCCGCGATTGACGGTAAAGCTAACGTCGTTGAGCGCGCGGGTCACATTGCCCAGCGCACCGTATACCTTTTCGAGATGCGCGACCTCCAGTACCGGGGTCGCCATTTGGATGGTTTGCATACCGAGTCCTTTCTTGCGATTAGTCTACGGCATCTATAGTCGCAAGGAGCCGAGTCGGCTACCATCGATATGGCTTACGCTTGCCTTACCGTTGTGTAAGGTACGGGTAGCTACCCTGCCACGTGTTGATATTGAGAGAGGACTCCTGTTGAAGACTGTTCATGTTGCCGCTGGGATCATTCGCAAAGAAGGATCCGATGAGCTGCTTGCCGTGCAGCGCGGCTACGGCGACATGCAAGGACTTTGGGAATTCCCGGGCGGCAAGCTCATGCGCGGCGAGACACCCGAAGACGCCGTGCGCCGCGAGCTCATGGAAGAGCTGCAGGTAAAAGTTACCAACCTGCGCGATTTCTATACCGTTGAGTATGACTACCCCGATTTTCATCTCTCCATGGAGTGCTACTACTGCTCGCTCGCCGATGAATCCGATGAGCCTCAGAAACATGACCGACAGCTCGATATCCGCTGGATTCCGCGCGCCTCGCTTGCCACGGTGGAATGGATGCCCGCCGACAAGGGGCTTATCGATGCCCTGATTGAGCTGAAGGAAGACCGACTCGAGACAAGCTCCGCCGATGACGCCGTGCCCAACACAGCCGACAAACCCGCCACCAAACCCAAGCGCGCACCTAAGCGCCGCAGCAAGAAGCGTCCCAAGCCCGGTCTGCTCGACGGCATCGATACCTCGGACCTCTCCGCTGACGAGCGCGAACTGGTCCGCCGTCGCGCCGCCATCAAAAAGTCCATGAAGGGCAACAAGCGCGCCAATACCAAGCCAGAGCTGCTCGTTCGCCAGCGCCTGCGCGCAGCGGGCCTCACCGGCTATCGCCTGGAATGGAAGGTTCCCGGCAAGCCCGACATCGCCTTTCCTGGGCGCAAGATTGCCATCTTCGTCAACGGCTGCTTTTGGCACCGCTGCCCCAAGTGCAACCCTAGCCAGCCCAAGCGCAACGTTGAGTTTTGGGAGGCAAAGTTCCGTCGCAACGTCGAGCGCGACCGCGCTGCCGTGGCAGCACTCACTCAAATGGGCTGGACACCCATAACCATCTGGGAATGCGAACTCAAAAAGAACCGCATCGACGCCACCATGGAAAAGGTCATCGAACAGGTGCGGGCCGCAGAGCCGCAGCGCTAGGAACGAGCCGTCCACACGCCCCACACAGGCGAACCACACCCGCGCCACAAACCTTAGAAAGCCCTTAAGCCCCCAACCTTTCATGAGTGTTATGCGATAGCTTTGACCTGCGGTTTCATCGTAACGTCAAACCAGGTTAAGCCTTTCTTTAGCGCTTCTTTGCGACGTCCGCGGCATAATACTGCCAACGCACGGGACCTAGCAGCAAACCCCGTGCGCAACCTTTTGGTGGACATCGAGGAGGCCGCATAAGCATGCATTCTTCCAATGACGCAGCACAGCAGCCATCCCTAAAACATGCAAACCTTTTCTCCTTCCCCCCGACACAGAGAAACGGCCTCCTCGACTCCCCCACCACAAAAACCAAGCGCTCAGCCGATCAGAGCCTCAACTTACGAGCATCCTTCGAAAAGCTCCAAGCATCCCTAGACAAGGCGTTCCCCGAACAGGCAAGAGCAATCTAAGCCCATCGCGCTTTATACTGATGCCATGCGAAACATGGATCACATAGAATTGCACCGCGGAGGACGCGAGGAAGCGTTTCCCGAGACCGCCGAAGACTGGCCCTATATTGCCGAACGCGCAGAATTCGCTCGCTATCCGGGCAATTCCGTCCCCTGGCACTGGCATTCCGAAGTTGAGCTTTTCTATATGGAGCAGGGAGCGATTGACTATCGAACGCGCGCGGCTCATGAACACGTGCGCTTTGGGGAAGGGTCCGCCGGCTTTATCAACGGCGGCGTTTTGCACAGCACGCTGCAATCACCCAATTCGGCACCGGCCATTCAAATGCTGCATATCTTTCAGCCGTCGATGCTCGGCGATCCCGCGGGACGCCTTCAAAAGCGCTATATCAATCCTTTGCTGCAATGTCGAGGCGTCGATGTGCTCAAATGGTCGCCCACCAACCCCGACGATATGCCCTTTATCGATTTGCTAAAGAGTTCCTTTAACCACGACCTTCAACGGCCGCAGAACGAGATGGCGCTTCGGAATAGCTTGTCAGAGCTCTGGATTCAGATTTACGCCAAGGCCGAACCGCTCTTTTCCTCCGACAACGCCTCTTGGATGACCAGCCGCGACGTACAGTTCAAGGCAATCCTGGACTTTATCCGCGCAAACTATGCAGCCGCTGTAGATGTGCCCCAGATAGCATCTGCAGCCGGCGTAAGCGAAAGAGAGTGTTACCGCATTATCGAAGCTTGCGCAGGAACGACCCCGGCGGCATATCTGCGCGCATACCGCATAAACCGTGCTTGCGAACTTTTAGCACACACCACGCGAACGGTACAGACAGTCGCGCGCCAATGCGGATTTATAACAGCAAGCCATCTTGGCCAGGTATTTAAAGAACAAATGGGATGCACTCCTTCGAGCTATCGAGCAGCGAGGCAGAATCTCGATAGTACCAGGCAGAAATCCCGCTAGCCCTTCTTCTGTCACTGCATCAAACTTGCAGGCAAACAACAGAGAGGAGCAATCATATGAAGCACTTTGACCATATCGTATTTGACGTTGATGGGACATTGGCAGATACAGAAGAAAGCGTTCTGTCATCGCTTGTCCAGATTGTCCAAGAAGAGACCAGCAAAACGCTTCCCCGACACGAGCTTGACTTTGCCCTCGGCATACCCGGCAAGGATGCCCTTGAGAAACTTGGGATCTACTCACAGGCAACGCTGGATCGCTGGTGCCAAGTTGCCGCCAGCTTTAAAAGCACCATCAGCGTGTTTCCAGGTTTGCTTGAAGTCATCGCAACACTCGCCGATAGCGGCTGCAAACTTGGCATCGTCTCCTCACGTGCGCGCGACGAATACGCAAAAGAAATTGCACCCCTTGGTTTCGATAAGTATTTTGAGCACATCATCCTTGTCGAAGACACAACCGAACATAAACCCGCACCCGCACCCATGCTCGAATATCTCCGACGTGCGGGCGCGAATCCTGGCAACGTCGTCTACGTTGGCGACACCGTCTACGACGAACAATGCGCAACTTCGGCAGGGGTCAGTTTTGCCAGAGCGGCATGGGGATCACACCAAGACATCCCAAACGCCACCTACAACCTCAAAACCCCCAACGACCTGCTAACCCTAACAACCAAGTAACCCTCCCATCCCAAATTCGCAGTCCTAACGCCACAAGGGCGACGACCTCGAGAAGGTCAACTTGGGAGGGACGAGGGCTTAGTTCCCCAATCTTTCCGCAGGGGGCAAAAAGCAACGTCTTATTTTTCCGACACTAACGCCACAAGGGCGATTGAGCAGGACGGCTTGGGCGGGCCCCGTACTTAGTTTCCAAAATCATTCCGCAGCGCGAAGGCCCCCGTTGTCAACGCTTCGAAGAAGCGAGACAACGGGGGCCTTCATGCGCGAGGACGTTTTGGAAACTAAGTACGGGGACCCGCCCAAGCCGTCCGGTGGGATCAGAGTACCCTTGCTGTTACTCTGCTTTGCCCACAGAGTTGAGGTTGGTCATGCGGATCTTAACCAGCTCGGTGATCTCACGCATGCCCTCCTTGGCCGGCTTCTTGGGGTCGAAGCAGGCGGGGTTCTCGGCCATGTATGCCATGAAGCCCTTGGTGTAGGCCTGACGCAGCTCGGTGGCGTAGTTAACCTTGCAGATGCCGTTCTTCACAGCCTCGGCAACCTGCTCATCGGGCACGCCAGAGGTGCCGTGCAGGACCAGCGGCACGTCGACGGCGTCGCGGATGGCCTTGACCACGGACTGCTCGATGTGCGGATCGCTCGTGTACACGCCGTGGCTGGTGCCAACGCCAATGGCCAGCGACGTGCAGCCAGTGCGCTCGACGAACTCCTTGGCCTCGGCGGGATCGGTGTAGGGGCTCTCGCCCTCAACCGCGGGACCGTCGTCCTCCTTGCCACCAACCTTACCGAGCTCGGCCTCGACGGGCACGCCCATGGCGCGGCCAGCGTCGGCGACGGACTTGGTCAGGGCGATGTTGTCCTCGAAGGACTCGTGCGAACCGTCAATCATGACAGAGGTGTAGCCCGTGCGGAAAGCCTGCATGCAGCGGTCATAGCCATCGCCGTGATCGAGGTGCAGAGCGACGGGCACGGAAGCGCGCTCGGCGGCAGCCTTGACCATGCCGTAGAAGTAGTCCAGACCAGCGGTCTTGATGGTGCCCGGGGTGGTCTGCATGATGACGGGGGACTTGGTCTCCTCGGCAGCGGCCAGAACGGCCATAACAAACTCGAGGTTCTCGACGTTGAACGCACCGACGGCGTAGTGGCCGGCCTGAGCGTCCTTGAGCATCTTTTCGGTGGTAACAAGTGCCATGAGCGTTTGCTCCTCTCCCTCGCCCGCATCTGGACATCGGGCGTAGTTGTTCACAAGGCGCTTTACCTTGCGTTTTGCTGCGCTCATTGTATGAAATTCAGCGGCTTTGCACGTGCGAGATATTGAGCCCATGCAGGTCAATACAGTCGTTTTTGAAAAGTAAACGGAAGG
>URIJ01000055.1 GCA_900547835.1 uncultured Collinsella sp. | reverse complement strand
CCCCGGCCTTGACGACGAGTTCCGCGTCATCGTCTCCCCGTGGATTCTAACGGTGCTCGTGACCGACCGCCTGGCTCGCTACTACGAGACGGTCACCAAGCACAACCTCAAGTATCGTCGCTACTATCACCAGTTCGACTACTAAAGAAAACGGGTGCGGGAACGTGCCGGGCTATTGAGAGGAACACAGAATGAGACAGTACATCATCGCCAGCCATGCGCACTTCGCTACCGGCATCAAGGAGAGCGTCGAGCTGCTCTCGGGCGCTCGCGACAACGTCCACGATCTTTCGATGTTCGTCGATGGCCGCATGGACGTGGCCGAGGAGGCCCAAAAACTGCTGGCAGGCATGTCTGCTGACGATGATGTCGTTGTCTGCACCGACCTCTTTGGCGGCAGCGTCAACAACGGGTTCACCAAGATCGTCCAGACGCGTCCCCGCACGTACCTCGTTACCAACATGAACCTTCCTCTGCTCATCCAGCTGCTGTTCTCTGACGAGTCGGCGCCGGTTGAGGAGACGATTCGCGCCATCGTCGCTGCGGACGATACGCGCGTGAAGTTTGTCAACGATCTTTTGGTCGATGACGAGGAGGAGGAAGAGTTCTAATCCGCAGCACCTACTGACACGCCGTATGACGGCACAAGACCTTTGGGGGGTCACATTATGATTCAGCTACTTCGCGTTGACCATCGCCTGCTTCATGGCCAGGTCGCAGTTTCCTGGGTTCAGGGCCTTGGCTCCAACTGCATCTTCTGCGTGGGCGATAAGGTCGCCAACGACCCGCTGTGGAAGACGACGCTCAAGATGGGCAAGCCTGCCGGCTGCAAGCTCGTCATCAAAGATATGGAGCATGCGATCGAAGCTATCAACTCGGGCGTGACTGACAAGTACAAGATGATCATCTGCGTTGCCACTATCGCTGAGGCAAAGCAGCTTGTTGAGGGCTGCCCGCAGATTAAGTCGGTCAACCTGGGCAACACCAAGCCCAAGGACGAGAAGCGCCCCGATGCTCGTCAGGTCTCTCGTCAGATCTTCCTGACCGCAGCCGAGGAAGCCGATGTGCGCGAGATGCTGGATCGTGGCGTTGAGGTCGAGATTCGACCCCTGGCCGATGACCCCAAGGTTGACTGCGCCAGCGTGCTCTAGGCGTTTGAATTCGAAGAGTCTGAGCTCTTCGTAGTGTCCTATTAGGAAAGGGGGATGTATGCTTACCCAAGCAATCCTCATCGGACTTATCGCCGCATTTGGTAAGTTCGACTGCCAGCTCGGTACGCTCTATGCGTTCCGCCCCATCGTCCTGTGCCCGCTCGTGGGCCTGGTGCTGGGGGACCTGCAGACTGGCCTTGCCGTAGGTGCAAGCCTTGAGCTGCTGTTCATGGGCTCGATCTCCATCGGCGCCTACGTGCCGCCTAACGAAACCGTCGGCGGCGTGCTCGCCTGCGCGTTTGCCATTCAGCTCGGTCAGGGTACCGAGACGGCCATCGCACTCGCCATGCCCATCGCCGTCCTTTCGCTGACGATCGGCAACATTACCAACGCTCTGTTCGCCGTGTTTGTCGACATGGCAGACAAGTTCGCCCTCAAGGGAAACCTCAAAGGCATCTACGCCGTTCATTGGGGACTTGGACTTTGGGGCTGCCTCGAGTACTTCCTGCTGTGTGGCGGCGCCTTCTATCTGGGTTCCGGCGCCATCCAGGGCCTGCTCGACTTCATCCCGCCCTTTGTGATTGACGGTTGCGGCGTGGCCGCCAACATCCTGCCGGCCATGGGCTTCGCCATGCTCGGCCGCCTGGTGCTCACCAAGCAGCTCGTGCCCTTCTACTTCCTGGGCTTCCTGCTGTGCTCCTACGCCAACGTGCCCGTCCTGGGCGTCGCCCTGATCGCCATCATCATCGGCATCGACAAGTTCGACCTGCTCGGCCTGGGCGGAGCCCAGCCCCAGCTCTCCGCGGAAGGGGATGAGGACGATGACTTCTAGTCCCGAGAACAAGATCACGCGCTCCGACCTCGTCAAGAGCGCCGTCAACGTCGGCGCCCTGGGCATGGAGTTCTCCTGGACCTACTACAAGCAGATGAACATCGCCTTCTGCCTGATGGTCGCCAACATGCTCAAGAAGATCTACGCCGGCCGCCCCGACGACTACGCCGAGGCCCTGCACCGCCACTGCGCGTTCTTCAACATCACCGTCCAGTTCGCCCCGTTCGTCGGCGGCATCGCGATGGCCATGGAGGAGAAGGTCGCCCGCGGCGAGATCGAGCCCGAGAGCGTCAACGACGTCAAGGCCGCCCTCATGGGCCCGCTGTCCGGCATCGGCGACTCCATCTTCCTGTCGACGCTGCGCGTGGTCGCCGCCGCGGTGGGCATCAGCCTGTGCCAGGCCGGCAACCCCTTCGGCCCCATCGCCTTCCTGCTCATCTACAACGTCCCCGGCTTCGCGCTGCGCGTCTGGGGCGCCGTCAAGGGCTACGAGCTGGGCGTGGGCTTCCTGGACGAGGCCCAGAGGACCGGCCTCATGCAGAAGATCATGACCTGCGTGGGCATCGTGGGCGTCATGGTCGTGGGCGCCATGTGCAAGGACATGTTCTGGGCCAGCATCCCGGTGGCCATCGGCTCGGGCGAGGACGCCCAGACCCTCCAGGACATCCTGGACGGCATCATGCCCGGCATGCTCGGCATGATCGCCTTCTGGCTGTACTACTGGCTGCTGTCCAAGAAGATCAACCCCATGGTGCTGATTGTGGCCACCATGGTCGTGGGCATCATCGGCGCGTTCTTCGGCGTGCTGGCGTAGGTTCCTGCGTTTTATTCTGCCCCCAAGGGAAACGGCGACCCGTTGCGGTCGCCGTTTTTTATTACCGAAAGCTAGCTGGAGGTGCTTCGTGATTCGATCTGACAATCCACCCGATAATGGCGTGAGCGGGGCGATGTATCTATTTGGCACGGCGCTCTTGTGGAGTTTTATCGGCATCCTCGTTCGCGCCAATTCGCAGTCAGCTCTTTTGATCGGTGCCGTCACGGCAATATTTATGGCGCTCTTTATCCTGCTCGTCGGCAGGCCCGTCCTCCGCGTCAGCCGTCTTATTGTCCTTGTGGCCGTCTGCAACTTCGTGACGGGCACCACGTTTAACTTTGCCAACCAGCTCACGACGGTCGGCAACGCGATCGTTCTGCAGTACACCTCGATGATTTTCGTTATCGTGTATCAATCGCTCGCAACTCGTACGTTGCCCTCGCCTGCAAAGATTGCCTCCGTGGTGGTTGCTTTTACGGGTATGGGACTTTTCTTTTTAGGTGATTTGAGTGCCGAGGGCATGCTCGGCAACCTGCTTGCCGTCATTTCGGGCGCCACCTTTGGGCTGTGTTTCTTTTTGAACTCTCGCCCCGATGCGTCGCCCATGGTGTCCTCGCTCATCTCCTGCGGCATCTCGATACTGCCGATCGTCTATTTTGCCGGCGACCTAGGCTCCGTAAAACCCTTTGAGTGGGGGCTTATGCTGGTGCATGGCCTTTTTTGCAGCGGCCTTGCGAGTGTGCTGTATGCCAAGGGGATTGCGCGCACTAACGCGTTTGCGGCCAACTTGGTTTGCATGAGCGAGGTCGTGCTCGCTCCCTGCTGGTCGGCGCTCCTCTTTGGCGAGGTCTTTCGCTGGAACGAGTTTTTGGGCGCGGCGATAATCGTTTTGGTGATTGTAGGCAACTTGGCATACGATGCCTTTGGCGATGGCTTTCTGGTGGCGCTTGTCCGCCATCGAAACAAAGAGCGCGCCTGATGGGATACGTCTGCCGTTTACGGTAAAAAACACCCCGCTGAGCGAGTGGTATTAAATAGTAAGAACCTGCATATCTATAATTGGTATCAAATCATTTGTACCTGGCATGGGTGTTCGCAGCACACCAGGTACGCTTCGAGCCGTGTGATCGAACTCCCGGAATTGATATCAACAACGCGCGCGACGGGTGTGACGACGGTTCGATATTCCTTATTGGGAGGAATTATGCTTGTCCAAGCAATCCTCGTCGGCTTAGTCGGAGCGTTTGGATGCCTCGACTACCAGCTCGGCACCCTCTACGCGTTCCGCCCCATCGTCCTGTGCCCGCTCGTGGGCCTGGTGCTGGGGGACCTGCAGACTGGCCTTGCCGTAGGTGCAAGCCTTGAGCTGCTGTTCATGGGCTCGATCTCCATCGGCGCCTACGTGCCGCCTAACGAAACCGTCGGCGGCGTGCTCGCCTGCGCGTTTGCCATTCAGCTCGGTCAGGGTACCGAGACGGCCATCGCACTCGCCATGCCCATCGCCGTCCTTTCGCTGACGATCGGCAACATTACCAACGCTCTGTTCGCCGTGTTTGTCGACATGGCAGACAAGTTCGCCCTCAAGGGAAACCTCAAAGGCATCTACGCCGTTCATTGGGGACTTGGACTTTGGGGCTGCCTCGAGTACTTCCTGCTGTGTGGCGGCGCCTTCTATCTGGGTTCCGGCGCCATCCAGGGCCTGCTCGACTTCATCCCGCCCTTTGTGATTGACGGTTGCGGCGTGGCCGCCAACATCCTGCCGGCCATGGGCTTCGCCATGCTCGGCCGCCTGGTGCTCACCAAGCAGCTCGTGCCCTTCTACTTCCTGGGCTTCCTGCTGTGCTCCTACGCCAACGTGCCCGTCCTGGGCGTCGCCCTGATCGCCATCATCATCGGCATCGACAAGTTCGACCTGCTCGGCCTGGGCGGAGCCCAGCCCCAGCTCTCCGCGGAAGGGGATGAGGACGATGACTTCTAGTCCCGAGAACAAGATCACGCGCTCCGACCTCGTCAAGAGCGCCGTCAACGTCGGCGCCCTGGGCATGGAGTTCTCCTGGACCTACTACAAGCAGATGAACATCGCCTTCTGCCTGATGGTCGCCAACATGCTCAAGAAGATCTACGCCGGCCGCCCCGACGACTACGCCGAGGCCCTGCACCGCCACTGCGCGTTCTTCAACATCACCGTCCAGTTCGCCCCGTTCGTCGGCGGCATCGCGATGGCCATGGAGGAGAAGGTCGCCCGCGGCGAGATCGAGCCCGAGAGCGTCAACGACGTCAAGGCCGCCCTCATGGGCCCGCTGTCCGGCATCGGCGACTCCATCTTCCTGTCGACGCTGCGCGTGGTCGCCGCCGCGGTGGGCATCAGCCTGTGCCAGGCCGGCAACCCCTTCGGCCCCATCGCCTTCCTGCTCATCTACAACGTCCCCGGCTTCGCGCTGCGCGTCTGGGGCGCCGTCAAGGGCTACGAGCTGGGCGTGGGCTTCCTGGACGAGGCCCAGAGGACCGGCCTCATGCAGAAGATCATGACCTGCGTGGGCATCGTGGGCGTCATGGTCGTGGGCGCCATGTGCAAGGACATGTTCTGGGCCAGCATCCCGGTGGCCATCGGCTCGGGCGAGGACGCCCAGACCCTCCAGGACATCCTGGACGGCATCATGCCCGGCATGCTCGGCATGATCGCCTTCTGGCTGTACTACTGGCTGCTGTCCAAGAAGATCAACCCCATGGTGCTGATTGTGGCCACCATGGTCGTGGGCATCATCGGCGCGTTCTTCGGCGTGCTGGCGTAAGGGCCCGGCTGCATAGATTTTCGTTGCAACCTGGAAAGGGGATGGAGCAGGCCTATGCCTTCCATCCCCTTTTTGTATAGAAGGAGTTCGTATGTTCGCGAAGGATCGCGAAGCAATGCGCCTGACGCCGGCAGAGGTCAGGCTGATTCTTATTGAGTCCCTGCAGTGGTGCGCCAACAACGCGGTCTACTTTTTGGGGCTTATCGGTGCGGCCACGTATGATCTGGCCGGCACGGCCTTTTTGGTTGCCGCCATTACGCTCGTGCGCAATCTTATGACGTCGGTGGGCAATATGGTGTCGGGCTCGGTCATCGATCGCTTTGGACCGCGCCGGACGTCGTTTGTGACGTGCGTGATTACGGCAGTGCTATCGCTTGGCGTGGGGTTAGCGCCGTTGTCTGTCCCCGGGCTTGTGTTTGCCGCGTGCGTCTTGGGACTTGCGGGCGGCTTTATCAACACCTGCACGCATGCGTTTCCGGGATACCTGGAGTCGACCACCGAGGGTCGTACCCGCGTGAACGGCCTCATGGTGTTCTACAGCAATATCGCCTATACCGCTGGCCCGCTGCTCGGCGGTGCCATCGTGAGTTGCTTTGCCACGCAATCGGTCTATCTGCTCATGGCGGGCATGATGGGTGTGGCGGCCGTGCTCTCCTTGGGCTGTCACGAGTGTGTTGCTCCCGCAAAAGGGGAGAAGCCGAAGGGCGGTATTTTGGGCGGCATGGCCGAGGGTGCGCGACTTACGTTTCGCGATCACGACCTGCGCCTCATCTTTATATCGGGCTTTTTGGGTTTCTTTGCGTTCGGCGCGTTCGATTCGCTGGAGTCGTTGTTCTACCGCGATGTGCTCAACGTGGATATCGTCTGGCTGGGCTGGCTGTCCTCGGTCGTGGGCCTCACTTCCTCGGTGGGCGCGTTCATCCTGACCAAGCTTTCTGCTCGCCATGTCAACCTGCGATTGCTGCTCGGCGCGCTCATGGCCGTGGGCATTGGGTCCATGGTGTACGTGGGCACCGATATGCTGGGGGTCGCGATTATCGGTCAGGCGATTAACGGTCTGGCCTGGGGGTTCCTGGAGCCGCTGCAGATGATCTTGATTCAGGAGCGTGCCGACATCAAATACCTGGGGCGCATTACCGGCTTTGTGCGTTTTGGACTGATGAGCGCCGGCGTGGTGCCGCTGCTGGCGGCTCCGTTTTTGGCGGAGGCTTTGGGCGTCCAGACGGTACTGTTTGGAGCATCGACCATTATTGCGCTGGTAGGAACGCTGTTCTTTGTCACACAAGGGAGACGCCGGGGGCGTTAGCTATACATCAAATTCTAATTTAATACCACTCACCAGAGAATTTCGACCGTTCACCGAGGATTGGAACAGATTGAAAAGTGGTATTAAAAACACGTTGGGTGTATGTCTATAATTGGTATCGAAAAGAAACGCGATGTATAGATTCGCGTGCAGGACAGAAAGGAAAAGCCATGAAGGAAACCGAGAAGATCGAGATCATGCATTTCGACCAGGAGGGCTATCTCGAGGACGGCAAGGCGCTCTACGAGACCGGCAAGAAGATGACCGCGCTCGCCGACAAGGTCGCCGACGAGGGCTACGACGCTGTGTTCCTGATGGGCGTCGGCGGCACCTGGGACGAGCTCATGCAGCTCGAGTACCTCATGAACAAGTTCGGCGACCGCGACCTCGAGGTCTACCTGATCCACGCCGCCGAGTGGAACGCCATGGGCCACAAGCGCATGACCGAGAAGTCCGTCGTGCTCACCGCCTCCGAGTCCGGCACCACCCCCGAGGTCCTCGAGGCCGTCAAGAAGATGAAGGGCATGGGCGTGCGCGTCTACGCCATGACCAAGCCCGAGGGCCCCATCGGCCAGGCTGTCGGCGCCGAGAATTGCGTCGCTATGGCTTCTGACCATGGTTCGGGCGGCTGCGAGAAGGGCTACTACCTCGCCGACTGCTTCGGCCTGCGCCTGCTCAACCGCCGTGGCTGCTTCCCGCAGTTCGATAAGTTCATCGAGCAGACCAAGGATGTTTGGACCCACCTGGTCGACATCCGCAAGAGCTTCGAGCCGCGCGCCGAGGAGCTCGCCGAGAAGTACGCCCTGGCCCCCTACACCATGTTCATCGGCTCCGGCGCCCTGTGGGGCGAGACGATCCTGTTCTCGATGTGCATCCTCGAGGAGATGCAGTGGAAGCGCACCCGCTACATCACCTCGGCCGACTTCTTCCATGGCACCCTCGAGCTCGTGGAGCCCGGCGTCCCGGTCTTCTTGTTCATGGGCGAGGACGAGAACCGCAAGCTCGACGAGCGCGTCCGCGCTTTCCTGAACCGCGGCGTGACCGGCGACGCCGACATCAACATCATCGACACCGCCGAGTTCGCGATCCCCGGCCTTGACGACGAGTTCCGCGTCATCGTGTCTCCGTGGATCCTCTCCTCGCTGATCACCGATCGCCTTGCCGCTTACTACGAGACGGTCACCAAGCACAACCTCAACTACCGTCGTTACTATCACCAGTTCGACTACTAATCGGTGACAAATAAGCTACTGATCAAGAAGCACCCTGCCCGGGCGCATGCGTCCGGGCATTTTTATGCCGAAATTCGCAAGAAAGGGGAATCGAATGAGGCAGTTTATCGTGGCGTCCCATGCTCATTTTGCGTCCGGAATCGTCGAGAGCATCGGCCTGCTTTCCGGCGAGCGCGAAAACGTCCATGCGCTCTCTATGTATGTCGACGGAAACGAGGACCTGACCAAGGAGGCCGCAGCGATTCTGAACGGCTTTGCGGCGGACGATGAGGTCGTCGTTTGCACCGACCTCTTTGGCGGCAGCGTCAACAACGAGTTCACCAAGATCGTCCAGACGCGTCCTAACACGCACCTCGTGACCAATATGAACCTGCCGCTCCTTATTCAGCTGCTGTTCGTGCCCGAATCCACCCCGATCGATGAGGCCATTCGCCAGATCGTCGAGGCGGACGACACCAAGGGCAAGTACGTCAACGACCTGCTGGGGCAGGCCGAACTCGATGAGTTTTAACCACTAGGGAGCACATCATGATTCAGATGATTCGTGTAGATTATCGACTGCTTCACGGCCAGGTTGCCGTTAGCTGGACCTCGGCTCTGGGTGCCGACTGCATCCTGCTGGTGAGCGACACGGTCCTCAATGACAAGCTTCGTCTGCAGGCCCTGTCCCTTGCAAAGCCGGAGGGCTGCAAGGTCGTTGTCAAAAACACCGAGGACGCCGTCAAGGCGCTCCAGAGCGGTGTGACCGACAAGTACAAGCTCTTCGTGGTTTGCGAGACGATCCAGCAGGCCGGTGCCGTCGCCAAGGCGATGGGGATCAAGAAGATCAACCTCGGCAATGTTGCCTTTAGCGAGGACGCCCGCCAGGTCTCGACCAGCGTATTTCTCACGCCCGAAAACGAGGCATACGTCAAAGAGCTGCTCGGCGAGGGCTATGAGCTGTTCATTCAGATGATTCCGGCAGATGCGAAGACTGACGCCGCGAAGGTCATCGGTTAGGGGCCATCATGGTTATCAAGACAATCCTGATTTTCCTTATTGCCCTTTTGGGTTATTCCGAGTGGCTGACGGGCACGAGCTACCTCCAGCGCCCGATCGTGCTCGGACCTCTGGTTGGCCTTGTCATGGGCGACATGGTGACCGGCACGATCATGGGCGCCACGATGGAGCTTGCCATGGTCGGCGCCATCTCGGTCGGCGCCTATAACCCGCCCGATACGATTTCCGGCACTATCCTGGGCGTATCTCTTGCCATGCAGGCCGGCGCGGACGCTTCGGCGGCCCTGACCCTGGGCATTCCTATCGCAACGATCGTCCTGGCGCTCGATACCGCCCTGGGCCAGCCGGTGATGCTGCTGCTGGTGCACCGTATCGACAAAAACGTCGAGGACGGAGACACCAAGGCCATCACGCGCAACATGCTCATCGCCGGTTACGCGCAGAGCTGGTGCGGCCTGCTGATTATTCCCCTGGCATTCTTCTTTGGCGCCGATGCTGTTGCCAGCCTGCTCAACATCATCCCCGATTTCGTTCAGACCGGCATGGATGTCGCCGCCGCCTTCTTGCCCGCACTCGGCTTTGCGATGCTGGCGCAGATGATTATGAACAAAACGGTGGCTCCGTTCTTCTTCGCTGGCTTCTTCCTCGTCGCCTACTTTGGCATTAGCACGACGGGCGTGGCGATCTTTGCCGCGATCATCGTCGTCGCGATGACGGTTTTGGGCGAGAAGAAAAAGGCGGAGCAGCCCGCAGTGGCAACCGAGGATCCTGCGATTGGGAGTGGGTTCGATGAGTTTTAAGTTTGAGTCTTCCTACGACGGGTTGATTACCCGCGCAGATCTTAAGAAGCTGTTCTGGCGCTCGATTCCCTATGAGCACTCCTGGAACTACGAGCGTGTGGGCCATATCGGCTTTATGTGGGCCCTTATGCCGATCCTTCGCAAGCTGTATCCGCAGGATGCAGACTTTAAGGCCGCACTCAAGCGCCATATGGAGCTCTATAACGTCACGCCGTACATCTCGACGCTCCCCATGTCTATTGCTGCCGCAATGGAAGAAGTCAACGCCACCGAAGATAACTTTGACACGAGCGCGATCTCTAATGTCAAGCTTGCTTTGATGGGACCGCTGTCCGGCGTGGGCGATGCCTTCTACTGGGGCACGCTGCGAATTTTGGCAACGGGTGTCGGCACGTCGCTGGCGCTGCAGGGCTCTATTCTTGGCCCGATTTTGTTCCTGCTCGTGTTCAACGTCCCCCACTACATCATCCGTTACCTGCTGACGTTTGTGGGATATCGCTTTGGCTCGGACATGATCAGCAAGGTCCAGGAATCGGGCATTATGGACACGATCGTCAAGATGGCCTCTATCATGGGCGCCATGGTGATTGGCGCTATGACCATGGAGATGGTGACCGTGGACATTCCGCTCATGGTCGGCGCGGGCGATGGTGCTCAGACGCTGGCCGAGCTGCTCAACGGAATCTTCCCGGGCTTTGTCACGATGGGGCTGTTTGGAATCGTCTATCTCATGCTCAAGAAGAAGATGAATCCGCTGGTCATCATGCTCGTGATCCTGCTCGTGAGTATCGCCGGCGCGTTCTTTGGAGTGCTTGGTGTTCAGTAGGGCATCCGTCATAATGAGAATAATGTAAGAGGGGGCGTCGCGCACACTGTGCTGCGGCGCCCTTTTGCCGAAAGGTGGACAAGATGGAGTATCCGCAGCTTGCCGTCATGAATATCAGCCATCGTTATTTTGACCTTGAGGAATTCTTTTCTTCGGCAGCGGCCTCGGGCTACACGTGTTGCGAGCTTTGGACCGGGGCGATGCATCTGTATGTCGATTGCCATGGATACGATTCGCTCGAGCAGGTGCGGGAGCTGTCGCAGCGGTATGGGGTTCGGATTGTGGGGCTTTGTCCCGAACAGAACAACCCCAAGCCGTGGAATATCGCGGCGCGTGGGAATGAGGCGCGTGCCCGCACGCTCGCGTACTTTAAGAATGTCGTGGATATTGCGGCAGAGCTTGGCGCCGACCAGGTCATGGTTTCGAGCGGATGGGCATTTTTGAATGAGCCGATCGAGGATGCATGGGCGCGTAGTGCTTCGATGCTGCGGTCGATTGCCGAGTATGCGGGTCCGCGCGGCGTGCACCTAGTGCTCGAGGCCCTGCAGCCGGTTGAGTCGATGATCGTAAACTCGGCGGCCGATACGAAGCGCATGATTGACGCGGTTGGACATCCGGCGCTCAAGGCGTGCCTTGATATGGGTGCCATGGCGGTGGCGGGGGATACCATCGGCGATTATTTC
>URIJ01000054.1 GCA_900547835.1 uncultured Collinsella sp. | reverse complement strand
TGCACCGGCAACAAAAAAGCGACCAGCCGGAGCCGATCGCATTCTATTCTATGCTGGAGCATCCAGAGGGGTGCTTCCGAACTCATTTTCTCGCTGCCATTCATGCTTTCGAATCATCTTTCTGCAGCCCTCGTTGCCTATCCTCGCGTCTCTCCGGTCTTCCAGAAATTCACAAGCAGCCTTAGGGTCAATTTGTTTCTGCTTTCAGAGACTTGTTTGAGAGTTTTTAAAGGCAGTTCAAAACAATAAGTGAGGCACCATAAAGCAGAGCAAGATGTGCCGGATAGAAAATGTAGAAGAAGTATTTCAGCTTCAGCCCTCGCTTGCCATTATAAAAATTGATAAGCAGCAACGAAACGACCGCGGCAGCAACATCAGGATTAAATACATTAGCTGTAGCAAACTCTAATCCGCCGCCAACTATATGGCATGACGAAAGGAGCACTGCGCATACTGCAGCAAAGAACATCTTGGCCTTGCTGTTGTGGAATAAATAGAATGCAGCCACAAGCAGAATGCCATACACACCGCCATCTAGTTTAGTGTATTCAGCTGCCAGCGCTGTCAAAACAATCAGAGCAGTTTCTGCGATGTACCTTTTCCATTTTGAAAGACTTTGTATCTTTTCCAGAATAATCAAAAAGACCAAGGAAAGCAGGAGCTCACACATAACATTTGTTGCCGAGGGTCAAATAGTTGCCCGGTTTGAACGAAATCGTATATGGGCTCCGCAATGATTGCGAAGACAAGCATATTTCGCAGGTACTTCTTTATGTCATGAGTATGCAAAAATCCCTCAACTATCAAAAAGCAAAATAAAGGAAATGCAATTCTGCCAAGAACATGAAGCACATCAGAAGCCTCGCTTAGAATCGCCCACTGTTCGTCTGATATCTGACTGTATGATGCGTGAGTCATGATTCCATTGGTCAGGACGATCCTGCTTACATGATCGAGAACCATCGAAATGGCTGCTATTATCTTTAATGTGCTGCCGCTAATTCCGTATCTATCTATTTTCATTTTGTTTTCCTTTCTTTGGGTGGGCCGTCAGGGGTTCAGCCTGCTCCGCAGGCGGCCGCTGCGGCGCTTTCGCGCCTTGCGCGCTGCGCTGGCAAACGCTCACGCGTTTACTCAGCTCCGCGCCCCGACGGGTTCGAACCCATGAAAGGGCGACAAAAAAGACGGCCAACCGAAGTTGACCGTCTCAACAATCTTTGGGTGGGCCGTCAGGGGTTCGAACCCTGGACCTTGGGATTAAAAGTCCCCTGCTCTGCCAGCTGAGCTAACGGCCCGCGGGTGGCATTGTACCACGGTCTGGGACTATTCCCAACTCCATTGGCCGTTCTGGAAAATCACAACTTCACGTCCATCAGGCGTAATGCCCACAATATCGATGTCGTCCGTGCCGATCATAAAATCGACGTGCGTGCTCGAGACGTTAACGCCATGCTCCAGGAGCTCCTCCTTGGACATGTCATACCCACCTTCGATGCATTCGGGGAAACCGACACCCAGCGCGAGATGGCAGCTGGCGTTCTCATCATAGAGCGTGTCATAGAATAGAACGCCACTTTCACGGATCGGCGTGTTCTTGGAGATAAGCGCGACCTCACCCAGATGAGCGGCACCTTCATCGGTGTCAATAATGCTCGCAAGCGTCGCCTTACCCACGCGGGCATCGTAGTCCACTACGCGGCCCGCCTCAAACTTAATCCAAAAATCGTCAACCTTGTTACCGTGGTGAATGAGCGGCATAGCCGAATACACGATACCGTCGGCACGCATACGGTCAGGCGAGGTGAAGACTTCCTCGGTGGGAATGTTGGGGAAGAAGGGGTGCCCATCGGGCGTCTTGCCCTTGCCGCCGGCCCACTCGTGACCTTTCGTCATGCCAATCGTCAGATCGGTTCCATTTGCCGCGGTGTAATGCAGGTAGTCGAAACGATTGTCGTTCAGGAAACGCAGGTTCTTTTCGAATGCGGCGTCATGGAGTTCCCAGTCGCTCTCCGGGTCCTGGCCATCGGCGCGAGCGGTGTGCAGAATCGCATTCCACAGCTTATAGATTGCAACCTCATCGGCGTCTCCCGGGAACACCTCGCGCGCCCAGGCGACGACCGGCGCGCCGGCGATGCACCACGGGTTGATGTTGTAGTCCAGTCCGCGGCGGAAGACCTTGCACTGCGTGTTCCTTGCCTTAGAAGCTGCAGCAGGCTTAGCGGGATCGATGCCCTTAAGAGCGGCAGGGTCCGCACCCTCGATAAAGATAAAGCAGGCACCATCCTGGGCCAATGAATCAAGCTGCAGGCGCTTCCACTCGGGCGTCTGCTCAAAATAGCTTTTCTCGACATGCTCGTACGTGAGCCTCGTCACGGCGTCATCGGCCCAAATAACCGTCACGTGACCGGCACCGGAAGCATAGGCCTCCGCGACCACCACGCGCGCAAACGGCGCGCACTCGACCGGAGACTGAACGACGACCTCCTGGCCGGGCTTGACGTTTACGCCCTTGCGGACGACCAGGCGCGCGTAGTTTTTAATCTTGGGCTCCAGGGCCTTCATGCCCTCCAGAGCCTCTTCGACCGTCAGGGCAGCTCGAATCATGTGCCACTCCATCTATCTATAGAACAGTAAAAAGGCGCGCCGCAAAAACGACGCGCCTTATATCTTAGCGATAAGTATGTATGCAAACGCTACTTCTTCTTGGAGTCCTTCTGGTCCTCCTCGGCAGCCGCGCGCTCAATAAGAGCGTTGAGCTTGTTCTCGGACATGCCCTCGGCCTGCGCGCGGTACATGTTGCGCAAGGGACGAATACGAGCGAAGTCATAGATAAAGTCGCCCAAAATGATGACGTAGGACAAAACGATGCCGACCATCTGGACAGGGCTGGACACCATGCCAGCGGGAGCGAAGTACAGCGAGGCCCAAATTGCCACGACGAGCACCATGCCAATGGCGAGCACAATCCACCAGATGCGACGGCGCTTGGTGTAGTCCTCGTCCTGCTTGAGGAGGATATTCGACACCGTATAGATGCGGTCCTCCTTGGCGCGCTGCTTGGCCTTGCGGGCGCGCTTCTCCTCTTTAGAGAGGCCCTCGAGGTTCTCGCCCTTCTCGAGCTCTTTGCGGCGTGCCTTAGACGAAGCCGGCACGACGCGGACAGAGCTCGCTGCCTGACGGGCGGGCTTGGCGGATGCGGCGGACTTGCGCGCAACCCCGGTAACCTCGTGGGATTGCGTGCGCTTGTTCGTGGCGCTACGGGTACTCACTTATGCGTTCTCCTTCATGCTTGTGAACTGGAAGCCCGTGATGATCTGGAAGGCCTCGCGATAGCGCTCGGACGTGCCATCGATGACCTCGGCGGGCAGGTGCGGGGTCTCCCCCGTCATATCCCAGTTGGCCTTGAGCCAATTGCGGACGAATTGCTTGTCGTAGCTAGGCTGGATCTTGCCCTCCTCGTAGCTGGCAGCAGGCCAGAAACGGCTGGAGTCGGGCGTGAGGCACTCGTCGATCAGCGTGACCTTGCCATCGATGACACCAAACTCGAACTTGGTGTCGGCAATGATGATGCCACGGGTCGCGGCGTACTCGGCAGCGGCCTTGTAGATCTTGAGGGAAAGGTCGCGAATCTGCGTGGCAATGTCCTCGCCCACGATCTCGCAGCAACGCTCGAACGAAATGTTCTCGTCGTGGTCACCGATCTCGGCCTTCGTGGACGGCGTGAACAACGGCTCGGGAAGCTTGGAAGCCTCGGTCAGGCCCTCAGGCAGCTGGATGCCGCAGACGGTGCCGTTCTCGTCGTAGGTCTTCTTGCCCGAACCGGTCAGATAGCCGCGGACGATGCACTCGATAGGAATCGTCTGGGCCTTCTTAACCAGCATGGCGCGGCCAGCGAGGTAGTCACGATACTCAGCAAACTCCTCGGGGAAATCCGCCGGGTCGATGGAAACGAGGTGGTTGGGAACGATGTCGGCAAACTTATCGAACCAGAATGCCGAGATGCGATTGAGCACCTCTCCCTTAAACGGAATCTCGTCGGGAAGAATGAAGTCGAACGCAGAAATGCGGTCGGTGGCGACCATCAGCAGGTTTTCACCGGCATCGTAAATATCACGAACCTTGCCACGGGAATCCGGACGACGCTCCATCGTTGTCACGTGAGTCACTCCTTACCAAAATACGACAGTAATGCGGGTTCTTTCCCGCATGTTTTCGCAAACTCGGAGCGGCAGGGACACGGCCCCTCCTTCACCGAATAGCGAAAAGCTAGTGCTCCATTGTAGTAGATGCCGCGTCCGCCATGTGCTCGCGGGGCAGATGAATTGTAAAAGTCGTACCCTTTCCAAGCTCCGACTCCACGGATATGTAGCCATGGTGACGCTCGACGATCTGCTTGGTCACGGCGAGGCCGACGCCCAGGCCGCCAGCTTCGCGGGCGCGGCTGGCATCGGCGCGCCAAAACCGCCCGAAAATGCGCGACAGATCGTCCTTGGCAATACCGATGCCGGTATCAGAAACGGCAATGCTGACGTGCCTGCGGTCACTGAGCACCGACACCACGACCCAACCGCCCTCGGGGGTGTAGCGCATGGCGTTGCTCATGAGATTGATGACGCATTGTGTGATCATGTCGGGATCGGCTTCGACGACATCGTCGTGACCTTGGGTCTCGTCAGCAAAGCGCAAGCGCAGATCGCGGTCGACAAACAGGCGCTCCTGGGCATTGACGATGGAACGCACGAAAGGAATCATGTCCACCGGCTCAAGGTTGAGCGGAGCCGTGCTGTTTTCCATGCGCGACAGGTCGAGCATCTGCTGCACCAGACGAGCCAGGCGACGCGTCTCGGAAGCAACGGTCTCCAAATGCTCATCGTCGGTGGGATACACGCCATCCTGCATGGCCTCGACCGTTGCGAGCATGGCCATAAGCGGCGTGCGAAGCTCGTGTGCAACGTCTGAGGTCAGGCGCTTCTCGTGTTTCATATCCTTCTCGAGCGAGGTGGCCATCTCATCGAAGGTCTCACCCAGCTGATCGATCTCGTCATCACCGCGCAGCCCCGTGCGAGCCGACAGGTCGCCGTCACGGATTTGCTTTGCGGTACTGGTGATGCGATGAATCGGTTTGGTGAGCATGCGCGACACGAGCGATCCGATAACGACCGAAATGCAGATTGCAACAACCGCGGCGAGGGCCATGGCGTTAAAGGTCTTCTCCCTAAACGCAGAGTCCGCCTTGGTGAGCAGAGCGTCGGAGCCGATGGCCCACAGCTTTACCTGTCCGACATGCTCGCCGGAAGACGTTACAATCTCGACGTTAGCAACGCTATCGGAGTCGGTTGGAGCAGACGAGACCGGGCTATGCGATGCCCTCTTGCCGCTCGTGTCGTCGGTCGTAGCCTGGTTTTCGCGTACATCGGCGGTGGCGCTTGCCGAGGGCCAGGAATCGTCATAAACGATCACACCCTTTTTATTGACGACCTGCATGCCCAGATCGTCGGAAACCAAACTCGACGTTGCGACCGTGCGCAGTTCTCCCGCGGTCCAAGAGCCGTTTTCCTCATATGAGGTCGCCAACTTCTCGGCAGCGGAATTTGCGATTTCGACGATATTGGAGCGTGTGTAATCCGAAAAGACCGTGCCCCACACAACAGAGACAACGCCCACCAGCACCAATACCGTCATGAGCGATGTCAGAGCAAAAGCAAGTGCCATGCGCGAGGGATAGCTCATCGTTGGCCGTGAATCGGAACGAGGCGTGTTCCAACTAGCCTTGGAACCCGCCTCGCTCTCCTGCTTGTGCTTTTGTCCGATTTCAAAGCGCGCAGGTGTCATATGTGATTTCCCTATTTCTCGTCCGACTTATCGGTCTTGGCCGGAGCCTCGAAGCGATAGCCGACACCGTGGACGGTGTAGAGCCACTTGGGCTTCTTGGGATCATCGCCCAGCTTGGCGCGAAGATTCTTCACGTGGCTATCGATGGTGCGCTCATAGCCCTCAAAGTCATACCCGAGCACTTTCTCGACCAGCTCCATGCGGTTATACACACGGCCGGGATGGCGGGCAAGCGTGGTGAGCAGCTTAAACTCGGAAGCCGTCAGATCGACTTCCTTGCCCTCGACCAAGATCTTGTGGCCCGAGATATCGATGACCAGATCGCCGAAGTCGAGTACCTCGACGGCGGGCTCGTCGGCCTGATGGGCACGGCGGAACAGAGCGCGAACGCGGGCGACGAGCTCGCGCGGCGAGAACGGCTTAATCAGATAGTCGTCGGCGCCGAGCTCAAGACCGATAATACGGTCCTCGATCTCGCCCTTAGCCGTCAGCATGATGATGGGGACATCCGAGGTATCGCGAATGGTGCGGCAAACGCGCTCGCCGGGGATCTTGGGGAGCATAAGGTCGAGCACGACCAGGTCGAACTGATGCTTCTCGAACTCCTCGATCGCGGACTGGCCGTCGCCGACGCCCACAACCCAGTAGCCTTCGCGCTCGAGATAGGCAGCGACGGCGTCACGGATTGCCTTCTCATCCTCGACCAGCAGAATCTTTTTTGCATCTGAAGCCATAACACGGCCCCCCTGTCTCAATTAGCTAAGAACAAGCCCATTTTAACGCACCTGAGCCCGCCAGATGCCGCTATGACGCGGCAGCTCGGCGGGCGGTACTCACAATTACAACGCGTTTATTCCCCTGTTGGCGCCTTTTTAACCCCTCTAAGCTTAAAGAGAGAATAGGCGTGCAGTGACCGTCTCTGGTATACCCTGGCTGTTGCGCACCGTGGCGTACGTAAGGAATGAGTCCGATTTTCCCGCCGTAGCTGGATAATCGCCATACTCCAAAGCGCGGTCGGGCGACAGCAGCGAGCCATAGGTCTTGGCAGAGGTGTCGATCAGGAAATGCGACGCCTGTACCTTAACAAGGTATTTATTCTTCTTGCCAGCCGCACATGCGAGCGGCTCGCGTGACAGGAAGAGGTACGGCCCTCCCTCATTACCGATATACGTGCCCATATTGCCCAGGCTGCCCACGCCACTATAGGCCGCCTCGATAGAAAACACGAAGGTATCGCCCATATATACGGCCTCGAAAGGCGAAACTGACGAAGGGAGGACCAACTGGGCACGCTTGGTGTTGTTGCCGTCGGTCAGATCGATTGCCGTTATGCCGTAGTAGACGCCCTCGTCGTTGCGGACACGCGGCGAGATGGTCAAAATGCCGTCGCTCGCGCGCGGGGCCGATGCAAAGCGGCCCGTCGATTTCCAAATTACCTCGGCCTTGGATTCATCAAGCGAGCGACGATAGCAAAACGAATCACTACTCGTTTTATTGCCGCCTGCCGAAGGCATTTTATACCAGATGACCGATGACCCGAACGCCGTAAACAGGGGCGGATCATAGTCCTTGCCACCTCGATCGAGCTCAACCACGTCGCCAGAGAGCGAAGCGCCCGACAGATTTTGAGCGTAGAGCTTCCACGATGAATTGGCAAAGTTCATCTCAACCCACGCGAATACGCCGTCGCCGGCACGGACATCGTAGAATGCATATCCCGTGCCCTCGATAGGATCCTCGATTAATGTGGTAAGCGAGCCATCACCCAGGTTGAGCACACCGAGTGTGTTGGCGTGCAGCGCCGATGCGGGCGCCATCATCGCCGCGGCGTAATCGCCGTCGCAGTAGTACAGCAGCGTACCCAGAGGCAGCGTCCACGACGCCGCCGGCTCAAGATCGATGTCGACTGCCTCGTACTCATCCGTAATCGAGATGATCTTGGAATCGTCCTTGATAACCTGCGGCTCGCCGGCGGCATCATCGCTGGTGCCCGTTTTTTTCGAGCATCCGGCAAGCACCGTGGCAGCGCCCGCGGCAGCCCCACCGAGTACAAAGCCGCGACGCGATATTCCGTTCTTGATGTGATCGGCGATACCCATTAGGCGATCTCGGTGCGAGCGGCCTCGATAGCGCGTGTAAGCTGGTCGGCGCAGGAGGTCTTTTTCATACCGCAGGTATTACCGGCGAGAACCTCGATTACGCGATCGGCAGGAGCGCCCTCGACCAGCTTGGAGATAGCCTTGAGATTGCCGTCGCAGCCGCCGGTAAACTCAACGCCCATCACCTTGTTGCCGTCATCGGAAAGATCAAGGTGAATATTGCGAGCACACACGCCCTGAGGCTTGTAATCAAACGAAATCATGCGATCCCCTCTCAGAATGTTATTCGAGACGACTATTATCCCCGTCTTTCCCTAAATGCAACGAGGCGCTTTGCCGGCAACACACATTACCAGCAAAGCGCCCTAAAAAGCTAACGTTATGCCCGAACCTACTCGAAGCTCAGCTGCTCCAGACGATCAAAGACCGTGTCGATACGGGTGAGGAAGTCCCACGGATCAAAGATCTCGTCGAGCTTCTCCTGGCTGACGGTGCAGCGCGGGTCGGCCTCGAGACGCTCCTTAAAGGTGGGGCCGGAGACACAATCCTGTACCTCGTGCCAAGTTGCCATGGCGTTCTCCTGCACAATGGCGTACGCGTCCTCGCGGGTGATGCCCGTGTCGACGAGGGCGAGCAGCACCTTGGAGGAGAAGATGAGGCCGCGGGTCTTATTGAGGTTGGCCATCATGCGGGCAGGGTACAGCTGCAGGCCGTCGATAACGCGGATGAGGCACTGGAACATGTGGTCGAGGGCGATGAAGCTGTCGGCCTGGGCGACACGCTCGGCAGAGGAGTGCGAAATGTCACGCTCGTGCCACAGGGCGACGTTATCGAAGGCAACCTGGGCGTTGGACTTCACGACGCGCGACAGACCGCAGACCTTCTCCATGGTGATGGGGTTGCGCTTGTGCGGCATGGCGGAGCTGCCCTTTTGGCCCTTACGGAACGGCTCCTCGGCCTCGAGCGTATCAGTCTTCTGCAGATTGCGGACCTCGGTAGCGATGCGCTCGCAGGTGGCCGCGGTGGTGGCGAGAACGCCGGCGAGATAGGCGTGATGGTCGCGGCTGATAACCTGCGTGGACAGCGGGTCGTGAACCAGACCCAGGTGCTCGCAGACATACTCCTCGACAAACGGCTCGATGGAGCTGTACGTGCCGACAGCGCCCGAGATGGCACCGAAGGCAACATTCTTGCGGGCGTCCTCAAGACGATCCAGATCGCGCTTGAGCTCCCAGGCCCAAGAGCCAAACTTCATGCCGAAGGTCATCGGCTCGGCGTGGATGCCATGAGTGCGGCCGGCACAGAGCGTGTTGCGCTCCTCAAAGGCGCGACGCTTGCAAATCTCGCCGAGCTTCTTGACGTCCTCGATGATCAGGTCGCAGGCCTGGGTGAGCTGGTAGCACAGGGCCGTGTCGCCCAGATCGGAGCTGGTCATGCCATAGTGAACCCAGCGGCTGGGCTTGGGGTCGCCCTCGGGAACATCGGCATCGATGTATTCCTTCATGTTGGTCAGGAAGGCAATGACGTCGTGGCGCGTGACTTCCTCGATCTCATCGACCTTCGCCTTCTCAAAGTTGGCATGGTCGCGGATCCACTGGGCCTCGTCTTTGGAAATACCGATCTTGCCGAGCTCCGCCTGGGCCTCGCAGGCCAGAACCTCGATCTCCTGCCAAATGGCGTACTTGTTCTCGAGGGAGAAGATGTGTCCCATCTCCGGGCGGGTATAGCGATCGATCATAGCGGCTCCTTTTTGGTTATTGGCACGTTGGTCGTAACCCAACCATTGTACCGTGCGCAGGTGCAAGTATGGGCAGTAGGCATTAACCTAACATTTTGGAATTGGAGCGACCATGAGGACGTCTGCGCATTTGCTTCGCAAATCCGCACCGGCTTCAGGCGAGCCCCTCAGCTTCACGAAGCCGAAGGGGAAGACTTTGTTGAATTAGCCGTCCCCATGTCTCCCGCGCCCGGTAGAGCGGGCAACGGGACGTCTGCGCATTTGCTTCGCAAATACGCACCGGCTGCGGTCGCCTATCGGCGACCTTGCCTGCTCGCTATAAACGCTTCGCGTTTATTTAACGCTCGCACCCTGGCGGGTTCGAGTCCCGGCACTTTATTGAAAAAAGCACGACACCGAAGCGGTGTCGTGCTTTTACTTTTTTTGGAGCGGGCAACGGGACTCGAACCCGCGAGTGTCAGCTTGGGAATCTTACACACAATAGTTCAAAGAGATAAAAAGCGTTGCTATCGTTGCAGGTAAAACGCGCGTTATGTGCCATAATGTGCAACGTAGACCAAAGCAGTACACGCTATTTGGTCTACATTTGGTCTACGTTTTGGTCTACGGAGCACGCATGGAGTACACGCACTACATAGCCGCGAACCTCGAAAGCAGGGGCGGGAAATACCGCGCGGCGCTGAAATACATCGACGAGGACGGCGCGAGGAGGAAAACGACCAAGGCCCTCAAGGCCACCGGGAAACGCGCGGCCCAGAAAGAGCTTGAGGAGTGGCGCGCGGCCATGGAGGCCGAGTGGAACCAGAGGCAGCGCGAGGGCGCGGCGTTGGCGGTTCTGGGGTTCGACCCGGAGACGGTACTCACCGTGGCCGCCTACGTTCGCCGCTATATCGACGGCAAGCGCCCGAGCATCGACCCGTCAACGTTCAACGAGTACGGGCGTCTGCTCGACAACATCATTTCCCCGCTGCTCGGGGAGGTGGCGCTTTCCGATCTCAACCCGGACATGGTGAGGGCGTGGGTTGCCAAGATGGGCGAGACGTACGCCCCCGGCACGATGAAAAAGGCGCTCACGCTGCTACGGTCTTCGTGCAATCAGGCCGTCGATACCGACCTCTTGGGCAAAGACCCGACCCGAGGCGTCAAGCCGCCCAAGGCCGGACGCCCGCGCCCCAACTCGCTTACCGCCGAGGGCGTGCGAACCGTGCGCGAGGTACTCAGGGTGGCGGGCATGACCCCGGCTATGCTCGGGGTGAAAATCGCCCTATACACGGGCATGAGGGAGGGCGAGATATGCGGCCTCAGGTGGGCCAACGTCGATACCGATAACGGCGTGCTGAAGGTGGAGGACAGCATAGGCCGCGACGGGACGAGGTTCTACGCCAAAGACCCCAAGAACGACGGCAGCGCCCGCGCGGTGTATTTCGGCTCAGAGCTTGCCGCCGATCTCGTGGCGCGGCGCGAGGAGATGGAGGCCGCGTGCCTCGCTGCGGGCGTGCCGTTTACCGGGGCGCTCTACGTGCTCGGCGACATTCGCGGCGGTTTCATGCGCCCCAACACGATTTGGCAGAGGTGGCGCAACCTTGCCGAGGCGCTGGAGCTGAAAGGGACGAGGGGAACCCGCCCGACGTTCCACGACCTGCGGCACACGTTCGCGACCATGGCAGTAGCCGCCCACGTGGACATTAAGGCTATCTCTGCGTCTATGGGGCACTCCAACGCGGCCATGACGCTCAACATCTACGCCGACGCGACAGCCGAGGGCAAGCAACGCGCGGCCCAGACCATGCAAGCCGTTTTGTCGAGCGGTGAGGCGTGATGGACGCCGAATATATCGAGCATCAGGATAAGCACGGTAAAACGAGGGCAATTTCCCTAAACGTCGAGGCCGTCGAAAGGCT
>URIJ01000053.1 GCA_900547835.1 uncultured Collinsella sp. | reverse complement strand
AACAAATCCAAGTTAGACCATTTCAAATGGTTCGATGTCTGCCCGGATGCGACACAACTGGTGTGTCCATCCTCGCAGTATCCGGTTCTCAAGGTGCACGCCTTGCGGCTCATCCGGTTCCACCGGGCCGCGCGGCAAGGAGATATATTGCCAGACCGCGAAGCTCTGTGGGACGTCAATTCCACTCTTCACAAGTCCTACACAACATATTGCTTTCTATAGGTAATAGAAAGACTGGTGCGGATCTTCCGCACGTATCAGATGATGACCCATTGGTTCAGGAATATATAGAGATCGGTCACCTGTAGGTGATTATCTACCCGCGCTTTTAGCAATGTAAACCGCGCTTCAGATAAAAAGAGGGAGCGCCGCGCACAACGCGACACTCCCCTAGCGATTCAAGAGAATCTATTAGGCCTCGAGAGCCTTCTTGGCAATGGCAGCCAGCTCGTTGAAGGACTCGATGTCCTCGTAAGCCATCTGAGCCAGGACCTTGCGGTCGAGCTCGATGCCGGCAACCTTCAGACCGTGCATGAACTGAGAGTAAGAGATGTCGTTCAGGCGAGCAGCAGCGTTGATACGGGTGATCCAGAGAGAACGGATCTCGCGCTTCTTGTTGCGGCGATCACGATACTGATACTGCAGGGAGTGCTGGACCTGCTCTTTAGCATGCTTGTAAGTACGCGAAGCGGCACCGTAGTAACCCTTCGCACGGTGCATAACGGTACGGCGCTTCTTCTTGGCGGCAACAGCGCGCTTAATACGTGCCATGTTCTATCAACTCCTAGACGGTAAAACGAAAAACGGGAACGCGAACTTAGGCGAGACGCGACTTGATGACCTTGCGGTCGGCAGCGGCGATCTCGGTCTCCTGACGGAAGCCACGCTTACGCTTGGTGGACTTCTTGCTCAGGATGTGGCTCTTGAAAGCCTTGGCGCGCATAAGCTTGCCGGTACCAGTCTTGCGGAAACGCTTCTTGGTGCCGCTGTGGGACTTCATCTTAGGCATGAAATACTCCTTAATCGGTTACAGAACACTAGTTACTTGCTATCGCTTGCCGCTTTATCCTCATCGAAGGCGCCCTTAATCGGGGCGAGCAGCATAAGCATGTTACGGCCTTCCATCTTAGGCTTGGACTCGACCGTAGCGTAAGGCTTGAGATCCTCGGCGAGACGCTCGAGAACGTTAAGGCCCTGCTCCGGGTGAGCCATCTCACGGCCGCGGAACATGATGGTGATCTTAACGCGTGCGCCCTTCTTGAGGAAACGCAGAACGTGGCCCTTCTTGGTCTCGTAGTCGCCAACGTCGATCTTGGGTCGGAACTTCATTTCCTTGACCTCGACCTTGGACTGGTTCTTACGAGCAGCCTTGGCCTTCATGGCCTGCTGGTACTTGAACTTACCGTAGTCCATGACCTTGCAGACCGGCGGCTCCGCGTTGGGAGCGATCTCGACCAGGTCGAGACCCTGATCGTCGGCGACGCGCTGGGCATCGCGGATGGCGAACAGGCCGAGCTGAGAGCCATCGACGCCAATCAAACGGCACGAAGATGCAGTGATCTCGTCGTTGATGCGGGTGTCATCAGACTTAGCTATTTTCCCTACCTCCATTCATAAAAAAATAACCCGGCGCTTCTCAGCAACCAGGTCGTACACATAGACTTCCTCGATTTGAGGAAGGGAATCTAAGTTGTATGACCAGTCAGCTGCTCATTGGCGCCAAAAGGTGGGAACCCTCGGGTTCCTCTTTAGGGCATTGCGGGAACAACGCCTTGCGAATAATAACACGTACAGCGCGTTATCACATTACGTACACGAAAAAGGGGCCTTGACCCCCTTGAACGCTCGCTTGCATGTATGGTGCCCGAGGCGAGACTCGAAGGGCCTTCGCTTCGCGAAGCCCCGGGCTTCGGGCGCGTGGCGCCCTCGCCACGCTCCGCTACAAACAGGCCACAGGCCTGTTTGCTTAACGCTTCGCGCGCTCACGCGAGTTCGGCACGAAAAAGGGGGCCGCAACCCCCTTGAACGCTCGCTTGCATGTATGGTGCCCGAGGCGAGACTCGAACTCGCACGTTGTTGCCAACGGTGGATTTTGAGTCCACTGCGTCTGCCAATTCCGCCACTCGGGCACGTAATGCGTGAGTTAGTTTATCACAGCTTTCTACCGATTAGTCCGAAAATGGAACTTCGAGCATTTCGATGAGTTCGACCGTGCGGAGCATCTCGCGCTGACGGCATCCGCGACCGTCGACCGAAGCCTCACCCATCTGGTTATCGTAAGGGTCCTCGCGCATGCCGTCGAAAGAGGGCTCAAACTCTGCCTGGAATCGATTGTTGGCCACCATACGCCACGGGTCGAGATTGCCAAAGTAGTGACGGCGGCGCCACTCCTCCCCCATCCTGCGAGCAGAAGATCCAAATGACACGTCGGCGTTGAGCCAACCGGTCTGCGGCGTATAGAACTCTGCCCAGTCGTGCGACCCCACCGAATCGGGCGCAACGTACAGGCCGCTCTGCCAACGGGCAGGCACGCCCGCGATACGGCACATGGTGATAAACGTGAGCGCCATAACGCCGCAATCGCCGCGGAGCGAATGCGCGCAGTCATCGGCAATAGATCCCAAAAGCAAGTACGGCGGCTGATAGCGATAGTCGATATGCTGCGTCAGATAATCATAGATAGCACGAGCGCGATCGAGCGGATCCTCGAGTCCGTCAACAACACCGGCCGTCAGCTGCTGCAGATACGGCGTGAATGCAATGTGCGGACGGTCCTCAGAAATATCTTCGGGCAACGGCGCGTCCATACACGGATGCGACGGAAGCGCACCCCCATAAATATCGCGATAAGCGGCATTGATTTGATAGCGATAGGTCACCGAGAATGAGCGATCACTCGAAGAAGACCACGAGGCGGTACGCGCCGAAGCGTTCGCGGGAGCAACAGCACCCTCCGGCGTCATGTCGAGAATCTCGACCCGAGACTGCTGACGGCAGGCAGCCGCGACGGGAAGCCAAGCGCAAACGGTCTCCCCCTCCAGAGCGCCGGGGACAGACACGGACGCTTTAAGCGTAATGACGCGAGCCAATCCGTTTTGTGACTCCATCTCCTTGAGCATCTCGTCGCGCAGTGCTATTCCGTCCGTAGAATCGGGACGCATGCCGGGGACCTCTTTGGGATATACGCGAAGCGAATCGAGGAAGTTGTCGAGAACGAACAGCTCACCATCGATAAAGCGCCAGTCAATACGCTTACGGTCAATCAGATCGTTAAACTGCTCCTCGGTAAACTCAGGCCACTCCTCGCGAATCATCGCAATAGCTCGATCGCGCGACACCGAAAAATGAAGCGGCGTCTCAAGCATGCGATACCGCTCGGCACGAACGCAGGCAGCAAGCGAGGGATCGGGATTCTGCCCCAAAAGACGATCACAAGCCGCAACAGCCTGCGTCAAATATCCGGCATCCTTGAGACGAAGAATCTCGGGCGGCAGTCCAATATCGAGATGACGGAAATCATCACAGCAAACATCAACAGAGCAACCAACAGGACCCTCGTCAATGACCTTCCCATCCGAAGGCAGCACATTAATAACAGCCATACCAAACTCCAAGTCATTAGAACTCTTGAAGCCCATTGTAGCGAGATAAAAAAGAAAGCCCCAACGAGGGAGCCATCAACGCCGCCGAACGGTAGTCAAAAAATGAATTCAGCCCAGTAACCCTGCGGCGTTAAACAAAGGAAGCCCCGTCCCCCGGAACTGTTTCCTTGGCGCGACTTCTGGCAAAGCCAGTAGCCATCTTAATTCAGCCCAGTAACCCTGTAGCGAGTTAACGAAGGAGGCCCCGTTTCCCCGGAGCTGATTCCGTCGCGCGACTTCTGGCGAAGCCAGGTGAGCGCGAGGGAAACAGCGTAGGGGAAACGGGGCCTCCGGCGGGAAGTTAAACCGTTACTTACGCCTTGTTGACGGAGCCAAACTCCTCCATGAGCTCCTTGGTGCGGGCAACGATGTTGTCGCGACCAGGCTTGAGGAGCTTGCGGGGGTCAAAGCCCTTGCCCTGCTGATCCTTGCCGGCCTCGATGTACTCGCGAACACCCTTGGCGAAGACGAGCTGCAGATCGGTGTTGACGTTGATCTTGGAGATACCCAGGGAGATGGCCTTCTTGATCTGATCCTCGGGGATGCCGGTGCCACCGTGCAGGACGAGGGGCAGGTCGCCGGTCTGAGCCTTGATCTCGCCCAGGCGCTCGAAGGAAAGGCCAGCCCAGTCGGCAGGGTACACGCCGTGGATGTTGCCGATACCGCAGGCGAGGAAGTCGACGCCCAGGTCAGCAATCTGCTTGCACTCAGCGGGGTCAGCGAGCTCGCCGTTGGAGGTCACGCCGTCCTCGGTGCCGCCGATGCCGCCGACCTCGGCCTCGATGGACATGCCCTTGGAGTGGGCAAGCTCAACGAGCTCCTTGGTGCGGTCGAGGTTAAGCTGGAAGGTCTCCTCGTGAGAGCCGTCATACATGATGGACGTGAAGCCGGCCTCGATGCACTTGAAGCAGTCCTCGTAAGAACCATGATCGAGGTGAAGGGCGACGGGAACGGTAACGCCCGTGGCCTCGACGGCAGCCTTGACCATGTCGGCGCAGACCTTGAAACCGCCCATCCACTTAGCGGCACCAGCGGTGCACTGAAGGATCAGCGGAGACTTGGCCTCCTCGGCGGCCTGGAGAATAGCCAGGGTCCACTCGAGGTTGTTGGTGTTGAAGGCACCGAGACCGTACTTGCCGGCTTCGGCCTTCTTGAGCATGTCTGCTGCGTTGACGAGCATAAAAGAAACCTCCTGTAAGGTTGCTCCGATAACGCCTGAGATTTTACCACGACATACCCGAGCATAAACGTTCGTTTGTTCACGAATACCATCCGATTGGACAAATTTTGACCGTTTGCCCCACAGAATCGACCCACTGGGGAAAATAGCTTGACGATTGAGCGGTCTTCGTGGTTCGAAAGACGGCTTCGAGCCTACATCTGCATAAACGGGTTCTGCATAAGTTCGCGCGCCATCGTGGTCGAATCGCCATGGCCCGTCAAGCAAACGGTATCGGGCGGAAGCGTCTTGGCAAGTTTGGAGAGCGAGCGCATAATCGCCGCCTCGTCACCGCCGGAAAGATCGGTACGACCGTGGCTGCCCGGGAAAAGCGTGTCGCCCACAAAGGCGATGTTCCCCTGCTCGGTCGCGGCGAACAGGACGATGCCGCCCGGCGTATGCCCCGGCGTCTCGATCACCTGCAGGCAGACGTCGCCCACCTCGATTGTATCGCCCTCGGCAAGCAAACGCGTCGGCTCACCCGGATCGGGTGTCTCGATACCCCACATGGCGCGCTGCTCCTCGATATTTGCGCGAGGTACCGTCACGTCCTTAGCGCACAACTCATATAGCGCGCTGTCGCCAACGACAGCTCGAACCCCGGCGACCCCGCCAACATGGTCGGCATGACCGTGCGTGCAGACAGAGCCGAGTACGCGAACTTCGGGATGCGCGGTGCGGATATGCTCCACAAGACGCTCGCCCTCCCACGCCGGATCGACGATTAAGCACTCGTCATTCGAAATCACGGCGTAACTGTTGGTCTGAATGGGGCCGTTGACGAGCGCCTCAATCGAAGCCGCACCTCGGGGTGTCAGGTCCAAAGTCATATCGCCCATGCGCATACCCTCCTTCTAAAATACGTTCGAGGCACCAAACGATGCCTCGAACGTAACCAATATCTATGATGCTGAGAGGCTCTCGCACCTACACACGGCGCTTGAGCTGAGCTCCGCCTTCGCCGGGCATAAGACGGCGAGCGTCGTAGACCGAATCGACACTGCTGATGGAAGCCAGCAGCGGATCCAGACCACTCGCGTCCGAGATCTCGACCATAAAGCGCAGGGTTGCAATACCCTCGCGGTTGGTCGACGTGGCGGCAGAAAGGATATTGCCGCCCGCATCGCCAATGGCAATGGTGACATCCTTGAGCAGGCCCATGCGGTCCAGGCACTCGACCACGATCTCGACCTGGAAGAGGGTGTCGGCAGCGCCGTCCCACCCCACATCGATCATGCGCTCGGGATGTTCCATAAGACCCTTGACGTTGGGGCAGTTGGCGCGATGTACCGAAACGCCACGACCGCGCGTGATGAAGCCGACGATGTCGTCGCCCGTCACGGGGTTGCAGCAATGAGCCAGACGGACCAGCAGGCCGCTGTTGCTCTCGCCCTTGACGATAATGCCGTTACTTGCGCTCTTGCCACGCTTTTGCGGCTTGCGGTTGGAGCCGCGGGCCGGCTGTTTCACGACCTCGGCGATAGCCTCGGCCTTGGTGAGCTGTTCCTCGGGCTTGGGGTCCAAGATTTGCTCGACCTTGTTACCCACAGCGCGCGGGGCAACCTTGCCGGCGCCGACGGCGGCAAACAGGTCCTCGAGCTGCTTGAAGTTAAACTGCTCCGCTACGGCGTTGAGCGCACGCGTCGAACGCGGCGTAGAAATGCCATAGCCACGCTTCCGCAGGTCCTTGGCCAGCATATCGCGGCCGGCAGCAGCGTCGTCATCCTTGGTCGCAGCGGCAAAATAGCGGCGGATCTTTGACTTGGCGGAAGGCGTCTTAACGATCTTGAGCCAATCACGCGACGGCTTGGAACTCTTGTTAGTCAGGATCTCGACACGGTCACCCGTCTTAATCTCGTGCGTGAGCGGAGCCACCGCACCGTTGATTTTGGCGCCGACGCAATGGTTTCCCACCTCGGTGTGAACGGCATAGGCAAAGTCGAGCGGCGTGGAGCCGGCACGAAGCGCCATGACCTCGCCCTTGGGCGTAAAGACGAAGATCTCCTGATCGAAGAGGTCGACCTTCAGCGAATGCAGGTATTCCTTGGCGTCGGTGATCTCATCAGACGCAGCCCAATCGAGTGAATGCTTGAGCCAGTTGATCTGGTCGTCCAAACGTTGAGCGTCATTGGTCTTGGAAGCAGACGATCCGCCCGACTTCTTATATAGCCAGTGGGCGGCAATGCCGTACTCGGCCTGCTCATGCATCTCGTAGGTTCGAATCTGAATCTCGAGCGGACGAGCCGTAGGGCCGATGACCGTCGTGTGGAGCGACTGGTAGTTATTGACCTTGGGCATGGCGATATAGTCTTTAAAGCGACCAGGCATGGGGTGCCACAGCGTATGCACCGCACCGAGCGTGGAGTAGCAATCGCGCACCGAATGCGTGATGACACGCAGTGCCACCAGGTCGTAGATCTCGGAGAATTCCTTGCCCTTGCGCTTCATCTTTTGGTAGATGGACCAATAGTGCTTGGAACGGCCGTTAATCTGGAAGTCCTCCAGGCCAATGCGGTTGAGTTCGTCGGTGAGTGTCTTGATGGTCTCGGCCAGATAGCGCTCACGGACCTCGCGCGACTCCGCCACCATGCGCGCGATGCGCTGGTAGGCGTCGGGTTCAAGGTAGAAGAAGGACAGGTCCTCGAGCTCCCATTTAATGGAGCTCATGCCCAGACGGTCGGCCAGGGGCGCATACACGTCCATGGTCTCGCGAGCCTTAAACAGGCGACGGTCCTCGCGAAGGGCCGCCAGCGTACGCATGTTATGCAGGCGGTCGGCAAGCTTAACGATAATGACGCGGATGTCCTTGGACATGGCGAGGAACATCTTGCGCAGCGTGAGGGCCTGCTTCTCGTCCATGCTGTCGACTTCGATGTTGGTGAGCTTGGTCACGCCATCGACGAGCTCGGCCACCGTATCGCCAAACAGGCCGGAAACATCGGCAAGCGAGGTCTCTGTATCCTCAACGGTATCGTGCAGCAGCGCGGCGCACACCACATCGCAGTCCATCTTGAGATCGGCCAAAATGATGGCAACCTCGACGGGATGGTTGATGTACATCTCACCCGAGCGCCGCTTTTGGTTGCAATGCTTCTCGGCAGCAAAGCAGTAGGCCTGCTCCACCTTGGAGAAGTCATCCTCATTCATATATTTGAGGCACAGGCGCTCCAGCTTGTCGTAGCTGTCCGCCATAATCTCGGGCGGCAGCTCATCGGCATGCTTATAGTGCTCCATCTCCGAAAACGGCTGGAGGGTGGAATCATGGGCGGTACGGGCTGCGGCATCCATCGAGGTCCCCTTCCCCTAGGCCCGCGGTACGATCGGGCGGTTAACTTTGGCTAGCATATCAGAAGCGCACGAATCGAGCGCCCAACTCCGGAAAGCCGAGAACTCCATGCGCGAGCGCAAGCCCTCCAAATAGCGAATTGACCTGCTCAATTGCACGCGGCCGGGGTTTTCGGCCATCGCGATGCGACGGGTGTCGTCAAACCCCGAAACTCGACAAAAACCAAGCTCTTCGAAGATTCCCAGGCCGCTTTCCACCGAACGCTCGTCGACCGGCGTGCGAGCATCGATGGCAAGGCACATCTGCGCGATGTCGATATCGCTCGCGCTAAAGGAATCGTCCCCGGTCTTGCCGCGGTTGGAGCGCCACATGGTCTGCAGCGCGCGATAGAGCGTGACGAGCTCGTCGCGCTCGGGCGCATAGCAGTCGAGTAGGCGCTCGTTAATGCGGGCGTCGCGCGACGAATAGAGCAGATGGATCACGGCGGGCTGGCCATCGCGACCGGCACGGCCGCTCATCTGGTTAAACTCAATGCCGCCAAACGGCATGTGATAGAGCACGACATGGCGAATATCGGGAAGGTTGACGCCCTCGCCAAAGGCAGATGTCGAGACGATGCAGCTGAGGCTTCCGTCTCGGAATGCTTCCTCCACGCGACGGCGATCGGAACGCGCAAGCCCCGCGTTATAGAACGCGATATGGGTTGCGCAATCGGGCACACGCTTGCGCAACGTCTTGGCGAGCGCCACGGACTGGTCGCGCGAATTGACGTAGATGACGGTCTTTTCCCCCGTCGCCACAATCGACACCAAACGGTTCTCGCGACTTGCAAGATCACGGTCGTCCTCGAGCCGCAGGTTCTCGCGCACCGTCTCGTCGACCACCGTGCGAGTGATCGGCAGCATGCGGGCAAGCTCGGCCACGACCGGAGCCGTCGCGGTGGCCGTCGCAGCCATAACGACCGGGTCGCCCAGGGCTTTGAGGATATCGGGCATGTCGAGATAGGCGCTGCGGTCGCCGCCCTTGGCAAGGCCGGCGTGGTGCGCCTCGTCGATAACGACAAAGCCGATGCGGCCCGAACGTGCGAAGCGGTCACGGTGGATAGACAGGAACTCGGGCGTCGTGAGCACGATACCGGTGCGGCCCGAAGCTAGGCCGGCGAACACATCATCGCGTGCGGCCTCCACGGTCTCGCCGGTCAGCACGCCAACACCAATACCGAGCGCTGCCATCGTCGACGAGAGGTGATAGGCCTGGTCGGCAACGAGCGCACGCAGCGGATAGACAAAGATGCTCGAACGTCCGCGAAGCACCGCCTCACGCGCGGCATGCACATGGAAGATGAGCGACTTGCCGCGCCCCGTTCCCATAACGGCCAGAACACTTTGGTGATCGGCCAGGGCATCGAGCGCCTCGACCTGCGCGCGATGTGGCTGGTTCGAGCCGATAAAGCTATGGATAAGCGAGCGCGTCAGCTCGGTATAGGAAAGCTGGGCGAGCGTCTCGCGCTTGCGCGACTCCAAGCGCAGGCCGGAATCCGCCGGCTGCACGCCACGACGAAGCTCGCATGCCGGATCGTCGACGCTGGGCAGCGTGGTATCGCGGACCAGAACATCCTTGACCATGAGCTTGGGCTTCACACGACCCTGCCAATGCTCGGCAACGGCCTCGAACACCAAGTCGACAGCGCTATCGCAGTTGATGAGCTTATCGATTTGCGGCACGCGGAACATAATAGCCGGCACACTCGCGGCGCCATCGGTCGCCACAAAGCGCATGTGCTCGCCGGTTTTTCCCACCACGGCGCGATCGCACATCGTCACGCCCTCGGCGGCCAACAGCGGCACCTTGTTGCCCTGGCCAAACGGCTCAAGACGGGAAATCTGCTCTATAGTCTCGATATTCAGCTCGGAAAGGTCGACCGTGGCGGCAACCTCGTCGGTGTCCTCAAAGTCCTCGGCGGGAAGCTCGGACAACACGACGGAAAGGCGACGGCGGAACTCATCGAGCTTGGATGCCTCGATGGTCACACCCACCGCACCGGCATGTCCGCCGCGACGAATCAGCAGGTCGGAACAGCGCTCGACGGCGTCAAACAGGTTAACTTTGCCCACCGAGCGACCAGAGCCGCGCGCGATACCGTCCTCGATCGAGAACAGCAGCGCCGGCACGTGATAGCGGTTGGTCAGACGGCTTGCCACGATGCCCTTGACGCCCTCGTGCCAGCCTTCGCCGCCCACGACGATCGCGCGCCCGCCGTCATAGGTCTCCTCGACCTTTGCCATGGCATCGCGCGTGAGCTCCGCCTCGATCTCACGGCGCTGGCGGTTGATTTCCTCGAGCTCAGCCGCCAGCGCGCTTGCTTCGATGGGATCGCGGGCAAGCAGCAGGTCGAGCGCCAGCTTGGGATCAGCCATGCGACCGGCAGCGTTTAAGCGGGGAATGAGCGAGAATGACAGGCCATCCGCCGTAATGCTCGAAAGGTCCGCCTTGGCGAGCGCGGCAAGCGCGATATAGCCGGGGCGAGCGGTTACGCGCATCTGCTGGATGCCCTCGGCAACCAGCGCGCGATTCTCGGGCGTGAGCGGCATCATGTCGGACACGGTGCCCAGCGCCGCGACCTCGATTAGCGAACGCCAATACGACGGCTTGCCCAGGCGCTCACCCAGGACTTGCACCAGCTTGAGCGCCACACCAGCACCGGCAAGCTCACGCGAGGGGCCCTCGTCTTCGAGCTTGGGGTCGGTCAGGGGCACACCCTGCGGCACCTGGTCGGAGGGCTCGTGATGGTCCGTGACCACCAAATCGATCCCCAGGCTCTCCAGATAGGAAACCTCTTCCTTGGCGGCAATGCCGTTATCGACGGTCACGATCAGCTGGGGGCGAGCGAGCTCGTTAACGCGGTCGAGCGCCGCGCGCGAAAGACCGTAGCCCTCATCAAAGCGATGCGGAATAAACGGCGTGACATCGGCGCCAAACGTGCGCAGCGCCTCGGTCAACAGGCAGGTCGACGTAATACCGTCAACGTCAAAATCGCCAAAGACTGCAATGTGCTCGTGGTTGCGAATAGCACGCTCGACGCGGTCGGCAACGACCGACATGCCCGGGATAATGAGTGGGTCGGCCCAGTCGCGATCGAGCGAAGGCGTCAAAAACAGTTGGCCTTCCTCGATGGATGTAATGCCGTGCGCAACCATAATGCGCGCCACCAGCCCGGGTATGCCCAGGCCAGCCGAAAGCTCCTTTTCGAGCTCGGGGTTTTGCCGAGCGACCGCCCAGCGATGCGTCGTCTTAAGCGATGACATAGGCGCCCACCCCCGATAGGGGCAGGTCGCCGCGATACCTCTCACGGTTCATAGCGATGAGTCCTCTGTGTATGCCCGCTTCGGCAGGCAGATCTGTTGAACGGATTTATTATACCGTGCAGCGCGGACGCAAAACGCCGCGGTGCGCCGCGGTTTCGGCAAACGATGGCGGTAATGCCCTCGAAACAATCGAGCGTTTCAGCCGCACGGACACATACGAGCGTCTAGCATATCCATACAAACAAGTTCGCGGATAAAGGGAGTCGCGGGGCATATGAAGCAATGGGCTGGACTGGGGAAGTTCCTCGCGGGGCACATGCAGATCATCGTTCCGATTTGTGTGG
>URIJ01000052.1 GCA_900547835.1 uncultured Collinsella sp. | reverse complement strand
CCAAGCTGGTTCCGTTAGAACAGGTCAGCAGCGGAACCATGGACCAGGTATACTTGGCGCTGAGACTGGCTGCCGCCAGGCTGATCGCCGCCACCCGGCTGCGAAGGATCGGTGGGTTCCGTCGGATCCGGAGTACCGGGATCAACCGGATTCTCCGAATTCTCCTTGCGCTGGATCCAGACCTGGCAACCATAGAACGGGTTGGCGGTACCAAGGCACAGACCCTGGTTGGTCACCGCAAAGGTGCGCAGACCATGGTTATACGGATCGTTAAAGCCATTGGTCGTCAGCGTCGTAAAGTTCACGCCGTCCTCGGTCACATACATATCAAAGCCGCGCTCGGCATCGCGCAGGTAACACATGCACGTAAGGACACTCTGCAACTTCTTGAGGTTCTCCTCGCTCAGCAGCTTATCGAGCGCATCCTGAATATCGCTCGGCAGCTCGGTGCCATAGGCATCCTCGTACTGTTGCTTAAGGCTCTCATAGCTATCGAGCATGTCCTGATACTGGTCGGCAAAGGACTTGAAGTACGCGATCTCGCCATCGATCTTCTGGACATAAGCGGCGTCGTCCTCAAAGTCCTGGGACATCGTCGCGGCCTGATCGCAAAGACCGCCCGCGGCATCCTCCAGCGCATCGCTCAGATCGCCAAAGCCCTTAGCAACCTCGGTCTTCTCGTCATCGACATCGACGGCCTTGTTTGAATCATCAACCTCAGCAGCTTCGTTCGAATCATCGACCTCGACGGCCTCGTTTGAATCATCGTCCGCAAGCGTGTTCACGGGAACGATGGGGTCGTCAGGCGATTTCTTGTCGAGCAGGTGATTGAGCAGGTCCCTAAGGCGCTGAACCTGAGAGTCCCACTCCTCGGGCGTCATATCGATAATGTCGCCATTGGAGAACTGGCCGATCGGCTCAAGCAGGCTCGCGGTATCAAAGGTACCGATATACAGCTTGCCGTCGAACTTCTGCATGCGCCAAATGTACTGGTTCTCGTTTCGGCCAAAGCCCGAAGTCAGGCCGGAAATACCGCCCTCGGGGAACATGTCGGTGCGATCGCCAACGACGAGCTCCATGTTCTCGTCCTTGTCCATGCGATAGATGTTAACCGACTGCTCAAGATTGGCATTCACAAACGAGCAGTCAACGCCACCCATGCTGCTCTTGCCGCCCTCTTCGGTGTTGGATTTGTTGAACAGGATGCGCTCGAGGGCAATCTCCTCGTCGTTGTATTCACCGATATAGAGGTAGTCGTTGTAGACGATGAGGTTGGCAGCGCCAGAACGGGTACTGGCAGGATCGATGCCAAAGCAGTACTTTGCACCGTCCGTCTTCTGATCGCCGACAATGGGAGTCCACGAATAGCTGCCGTCGGCATTCTTGTCGCCACGGACCATGGCAAACGACTGCATGGAATTATCATCGGGAGCGTTCTCGGGCGTACCGGCGCAGATGGTCGCATAGAGATGGCCATTGTACGAGACCATATCCCAAATGGCGCCGCCGTAGATGCTGTCCTGATAGCGAATCGCCGGATAGCCAAACAGCGTCTCCGAGTTGGCAATCTCGGTGAAGCTGTCCTGGCCCTTCGAGGGGTCAGACGACGTCAGGATTGTCGACACAAAATTACCGTTCGCGTCTTTACCCACATTACTGATGACGAGCTGGCCATCATGGACGCACATGCCGCGGATACCGGTAGAAATGCCCTGCTTGTAGGCAGCACCGTAATCCTGCATGCTCGAAAGGCCCTGATAGACAACTTTGTACTCATCCGTCTTAGGATCGATCTCGTATACAGCAGGCAGGCCGCCTTTGCCGTCATTGGTCCTGACGCTGCCGCAGAAATAGAGCTTACCCTTATAGCTCACGGCATTGCGGAACAAAGGAGCGACGCCGTTGAGCGATTCAGAGAGTAGCAGCTTGGTCTCACCGGTCTTGGTATTGATCTTGACCAAGATGCCGCCGCTGTCCTTGTCGGCCGTGCCGTCCTCCTTCTGCTGTCCATAGAAGAAGGTACCGTTAAACATGGCCTCCAGCGTCAGGCGCATGGTTTCGACATCAAAGGAATCGCCCAGCGTGCTGTTCATGAGCGTCAGCGTGTTGCCCATCGCCGCATAGCAGGTGCCCACATAAAGCCAGTCACCATAGCTCGCAGCCGCCCAAGTGTAGCTCTGGCCGCGATCGCCTTCGTTGTTGGCCGTATTACCATCGGCGCCCGGAACGGCAACGGCACCGTTACCCTGGTAGTCGACGATGCCATCCGGCTGCGACGTTCCTACCGTAGGATGCGAGAGCTTCTCAAAGGAATACCCATTTCCCGCATTAGTAGGTAACGGCACCCGATGCGTCTTCGGCGTGCGCCGGCAGCGGCGATACCAAGATAGCGGCAAGCGCTGCCACCAAGCCAAGTGTTCCCACTCGTCTCATAAGGTTATAGCCTCCCCTGTCCTAAAGCCCAGTTTTAGCATTCTTCATTTCTGCCCACGGTTAATTGCAATCTGAGCACAGCAATAATCAGTGTATAAAAATACACCTGTAATTTTTTGGACGGGTTCATAGATGCTCGATTGGTAGCGAATTCCGCGCAAACCGTCACCAAACTCCACTTTTGCCGCATCTAAAGGTTATTTTTGCGCAAATTTTTGGATGCCGATAGTCACAATGGGCAGGAGGCTGGTACCCACCGGAGAGGGCAACGCCTACATTTTCATAACGTAATAGCCCGCACCCCTCACTGCCGTCTCGAGTGTGTCGCGATCAACCGGGCGCTTCGAGCGCACGCGTGCCGTGTGGTCCGCGTACGTTACCGTAGCCCACACGCCATCAAGCGCATTGAGGGCATTCGTCACATTCCGGGCGCAGCCGTCGCAACTCATGCCGCCGATAAGGAGTTCCTCACGATAGGGGTAGTGGGACTCGTCGGTGTCTGCCACCACAACCTTTTTGGCCTTCTTGCCGCTCGCACCATCGCTGCAGCAACTCTTCCCGTGTGTCGAAGCGGCAATGCGACGCAACCCAAAAAACATGCCGACGGCAATGACGGCCAGCACGATGAGATTCGCAGGGTTGAGCAAGTCACTCATGCGTTCCCCTTTCAAGTAGCACTATCTAGATACCCCCATGGGGTGTCCCCATCTTAACCCAAAATCATGTCCGTTCGGTCAATTAGTTTTCCTCTTCAAACTTTTTTGTTGACCATGGCTTACTTTCGTGTATAAGTTTTCCTAGGCTAACAGTTTAGATCCGTAAGGAGCGACGTGACTCGAACCATAGACATCCCAACGTTTCAGGCAGCAGTCGTGCGCAACTGCTCCCCCACGCTCGCGGGCATCAAGCCGGCATCGCTCTTTACCTATCCAGGCACCTACGCCCACGGGGACGGCTCGACCACAACCGAAACCATCGCAGAACGCCGCGCGCGCCTGCTCAACGTTATCGCCCAGTGCAATCGCGAGCTTGACCCGCTCGGCATCCACCTGAGTGTTTTGGTCTGGCGGCCCTGCGGAGCACTCGTGTACGTGTACCGAGCCAAAAGCCTCGCCACCTATTTCGCAGACCCTCGCGCCCAAACAGCGCTCGCCTCGGAAGGCTACGACACGAGAGACCTTTCGACATGCCTTGTGCATTTGGCATCACGCATCACGCTCGCGAGTAATAACGTCGCGGAATGCGCCTGTAGCCAGACTCGATGCGCACTACCCCAGCAAGCTAGCTGCAGCAACGACTGCACCTGCGAGTTTCCGCACGAAATAGGCTACTTCCTTGGATATCCCTACGACGACGTGCACGAGTTTATCGTCCAGCGCGGCGAGAACTATAAGGTCTTTGGGGCCTGGAAGGTCTACGCAAATGTCGAGCAGGCACTTGCGACGTTTGATGCCTACCGCGCCTGCACCCAATACTTCACCTTTGTCTATCAGCAGGGCTACAGCTTGGCGCAACTTGCCCAGGCAACCCGATAGAACATAGAAGCCGTGGCAACCTGCCGCACAACTGAAAGGACTCAACATGAGCAAGATCGCCGTCGTCTACTGGAGCGGCACGGGCAACACCGAGGCCATGGCAAACCTCGTCGCCGAAGGCGCCACGTCCGCGGGTGCCGAGACCGAGGTCATCCCCTGCGCCGACTTCTCTGCCGACAAGGCCGCCGAATATGATGCCTTCGCCTTCGGCTGCCCCGCCATGGGCTCCGAGGAGCTTGAGTATGACGAGTTTCTGCCTATGTGGGACGAGGTCAAGGAGACCCTCGGCGACAAGAAGGTCGTCCTCTTTGGCTCCTATTCGTGGGCCGAGGGCGAGTGGATGGACAACTGGAAGGCCGACGCCGACGAGGCCGGCGTCAACGTCGTGGACTCCGTCATTTGCTACGATGCGCCCGACGATGAGGGCGAGGCGGCCTGCAAGGCCCTCGGAGCCGAGCTCGCGTAACGAGCCCAGGACCTCCAAAAGAGCCTGCATCAAAGCGCATCCCCATCCCTACAAAAGAGCGGGGGCTGGATTCAAGTCCAGCCCCCGCTCTTTTGTAACGGCAGTTACATCAACCGGCTACGAGATGTTGCCCAAGAACGCCTTGGTGCGCTCGCTCTTGGGGTGGTCGAAGACCTCGCTCGGCGTACCCTCTTCCACAATGACGCCGCCGTCCATAAAGACGACGCGGTCGGCGACATCGCGGGCAAAGCCCATCTCGTGCGTCACGACGATCATGGTCATGCCTTCGCGCGCCAAGTCGCGCATGACGCCCAGGACGTCGCGCACGAGCTCAGGGTCGAGCGCCGAGGTGGCCTCGTCAAAGAGCATGACGTGCGGGTTCATCGACAGGGCGCGGGCGATGGCCACGCGCTGCTGCTGGCCGCCCGAGAGCTGGCTCGGCATAAAGTCGATACGCTCGGCAAGACCGACCTTGGTCAGCTCCTCGACGGCAATCTTCTCGGCCTCTTCCTTGCTGCGCTTGAGCACCTTCTGCTGCGCAAGCATGACGTTCTTTTTGACTGACAGGTGCGGGAACAAATTGAACTGCTGGAACACCATACCCAGATGCGTGCGCACCTTGTTAAGGTCGACGCCCTTGGCGCACACGTCCACACCCTCAACGACAATCGAGCCACTCGTGGGATGCTCCAGGCGGTTGATGCAGCGAAGCATCGTCGACTTACCCGAGCCCGAGGGACCCAGAACTACGACGACCTCGCCCTTATGCACATCCAGATCGATATCGCGCAGGACCACGTTATCGCCAAAGGCCTTCTGGAGGTTCTTGATGCTGACGACAACCTCGTTCGAGTTATTGGTTTCGCTCATGATAGGACCTCCTTACAGACCGGCGATGTGATCGGCGGGCGTCGCGACGACCTGCCCGGCGCTCTTGGCGGGACGCTTCTTCTTGGTCTCGGCCGTGCCCAAAAGCCTCGCCTCAAGACCGCTCACCAAGCGAGCGAGCGGCAGGGTGATGACCAGATAGAACAGGGCGGCAACCACGTACGGTGTAATGGAGCCCGTCGTGGCCACGATGGTACGGGCGTTCATGACGATCTCGACCACACCCACGGCGGCAAGCAGCGACGTATCCTTGTAAAGCAAGATAAACTCGCTGGTCAGCGTAGGCAAAACATTGCGGAACGTCTGCGGAATCATAACGTAGAGCAGTGTCTGGAAGGCGTTCATGCCCAGCGAGCGCGCGGCCTCGTTCTGGCCCTTGGGGATCGACTGAATACCGGCGCGGAAGATCTCACACAGATAGGCAGACGAATTCATGGCCATGACGATGACGCCCAGCACATAGTCGTCAACCTTGACGCCGGCCAGCGGCAGGCCAAAGAACGCGATGTAGATCTGCAGGAACGCCGGCGTACCACGGATGATATTCACATAGATGCCGGCAAGGCAACGCAGGATGCGCGACTTGGAGATGCGCATGAGCGACAGGGCAAAACCAAAGGGAATTGCCAGCGGAAACGCCACGAGCACGATCGAGAGCGACATGAGGAAGCCTTTGAAGACGATCGGCAGGCTCTGGACCAAAATGACCGGGTTCAAGAACAGGCGCAGGAACATGTTGGAATTCCATGCCTCGACCCACGGCTGCTCCTTAAGGTCAGCCAGGAAGTTATCGAAGGCCGTCACGCCCTTGATCTCCACCGACGGGATCTTGGAGATCTTCTTGGTCGACCCGTCGGCGAGCGTATAGGTGCCGCTAAAGGCCTCATCGCCGCCCTCGACGGGGAAGGTCACGCCGTAAACCTCGACACGGAAAAAGCCGCCGGCAGGCGCCGTCTCGCCAAAGTCGATCTTGAGCGTCTGGCCGTCAGCCTTGCACGTGGGTTTCATGGGCGTACGATCCATGAGGTCCTCGCCCGAGAGCATCGTCAATCGCGTGTCATCGGCACCAAACGTCGTGCCGTCAACAAACGTCAGCGAAAGACCGCTCAGCTCCTCGTCGGCATCGGCCTGAACTTCCCAGGTAATGCGCGTCTCGGTGCCGCCGACCACAGCGCTGCCCGAACCGGTGTTGGGTCGGGCGGTAATCTTTGCGGTCTCAAGCGCCTGGGCGGTCGTGGGCGCATATGCCCCCGCGCACACCAGCGCGAGCGCCACGGCCATGACGCAGGCTAGCTTTTGGAGCAAGGCGGGCAGTGAAAAACGCTGTTCCGCGGCCCCTTTGTTCAGTCGAGACAAGGTGGCTCCTATCGTAGAAGTTGCCGGCAAAAAGAGACGGAAACGCTCTCCGTCAAGAGAAGCGCAAAGGCCCTCTCCGCAAAACGGAAAGGGCCCGCGCGCAATCAAGTAGCTGTTTTACTTGATATTGTACTTAGCCATGAGGGCGTCGACGGTACCGTCGTCGGTCAGGTCCTTGATGGCCTGATTGATGTCGTCCTTGAGCTTGGTATTGCCCTGGTTGATGGCGATGGCGTACTCCTCGCCGGTGCTGATCTGCTTGATGGTCTGGCAGGTGTTGAACTGCTCGGCGGTCAGCTGGCTGGCAACGGAGCGGTTGGTAACTACAGCGTCGCCCTTATCGGACTGCAGGGCGCTGAAGCACTCGGTGGCGTCCTTGTAGGGGACGATCTTGGCCTTGGGGAAGTTCTCCTGGGCAAAGGCCTCGGCGGTCGAGCCAGACTGGACGATGATGGTAGCGTCGGCGTTGTTGAGCTTCTCGCTGTAGTTGTCGGCCGTGATGTCGGTGTTATCGACCTTGGTCACGATAGCCTGATCGTCCATGTAGTAGGAATCGGAGAAAGTGACTTCCTTCTCACGCTCGGGCGTGTCGGTGATAGCCGCGATGGAAACGTCATACTTGGCGCCCGAAGCGACACCCGGAACCAGCGTGTCAAAGTCATTGTTGACGTACTCGACATCCAGGCCCAGCTTGTCACCGATAGCCTTGATGAGCTCAAGGTCAAAGCCCTGGTAGTCGCCGTTGTCATCCTTGTACTCAAACGGCGCGTACTCGGCAGAGGTGCCGACGGTCAGCGTGCCGTCCTTGACGAGCGCGTACTCCTTGGAGCCGTCGACCTTCTCGACCTTAGCGTCGTCAGAGCTGCTGGAACCGGCATCAGAACCAGAGGTGGCGTTGGACGAACCGCAGCCCGTCAGAGCAAGGGCGAGCGCCATAGCACCCGTGGCGGCAAATGCGCCAAGCTTCTTCAGCTTCATAATCAGTCTCCTTCCGGTGACCTCGTTTGATTCAGAGGTCTGCAAAAACTGTTGGCTATTATGCACCCGGAATTACGAATCTGCAATGAGAAAACTGATTGAAACAAACCCATAACGTGAATGGAATACTCTACTTTGTGACAGTCATTACTGCTGCAATGACCTTAATAGTCTAATTTCAGCTGCATAACCTGCAAGTTCGTTCGGAGTCTCCAAAATAAACGGCAGCGAACGCAAGTGGCCATTCGATACAATATTCTGCATAACCTGCATACCGCCGCCAAACTCTTCACCACCCAGGTAGCCCTTACCGATGCACTCGTGGCGGTCCTTATGGGCGCCGCAGGGATTCTTGGAGTCATTGATGTGTACGGCGCGCAGGCGCTCGATACCCACCACACGATCGAACTCGTCAAGCACACCGTCAAGATCGTGGACGATGTCATAGCCGGCGTCATTCACATGGCAGGTGTCTAGGCAAACGCCCAGCTTGGCCGACAGCTCGGGGCGTTTGCCGGCAACACCCTCAATGATGAGCGCCAGTTCCTCAAAGCTGCGGCCCACCTCGGTGCCCTTGCCCGACATGGTCTCGAGCAGCACCGTCGTCTGCTGGCCCTCAAACATCACCTGACACAGGGCGTCGACAATCATCTGAATGCCGGCGTCGGAGCCCTGCCCCACATGCGCACCGGGATGGAAGTTGTAGTAGTTGCCGGGCAGCGCCTCCATGCGCCGCAGGTCCTCTGCCATAGCCTCCAAGGCGAACTCGCGCGCCCGCTCTTTGGCAGAACAGGGGTTGTAGGTATACGGGGCATGCGCCACCAGCGGTCCAAAGTCGTTTTGCGACATAAGCTCGCGCAGAGCCGCCACGTCATCCATGTCAAGGTCTTTTGCCTTGCCACCGCGCGGGTTGCGCGTAAAGAACGCAAAGGTATTGGCGCCAATGGACAACGCCGTCTCCCCCATTGCCCGATAGCCCTTCGTCGTCGAAAGATGACACCCGATCGTCAGCATCTCCAGCTCCCCCTCATCAGTTGCGGTGAAATACGGTCTATTGGTGCCTTATTTTGGCGCAAACAGACCGTATTCCACCGCAAGATATAAAAGGGGCATCGGGGGCACGGTCCGCCGAGCCTTCTTGAGCACCAGCACCGCAGCCTAGAGCGTCAAGCGAATCGCATCGATGATCTGCGCGCAGCGCTGTGTGGCGGCAAGGGGCATGACGGGACTCTCGAGTTTCCCCGCCCGGATGAGCTGGGTCGCATGCGAAGCTTCACCGTAAAAATCATCGACCTCAAATGGGGCGTCGATTTCGAGCATTCGTCCGTCGGAGTACTTCACATGGGCACGCTCGGGGCGATGGAGGCGCTCGATTTCCAACGATCCCCGTTCGCAGGCAATCGTTAAGCGGCTTTCATATGCTGCTTTGCCGTCGCACACCATATGAATGGGTATACCGCCGACGCTCATACGGATCTCGTCGGCCCAATCGACGCGGCCGCCTGATACGTCACGCCAGCGAACTTCACGGGATGAAACCTCGCACGCGCCCGCGAGCAAATCCTCAAACCAACCGACCGCATAGCAGCCCATGTCATATAGACAGCCGCCCTGCAACGAATCAAGCAGATAGCCCGAAGGAGGCTCGCCGTAATCGAGCTTTTGCACGCTTTCAATCGAGACAATACGGCCAAGCTCACCCGACGCAAGCAAGTCCTTCACGCGAGTGCGCATCGGGCAAAACCGATTCTTCATCGCCTCCATAAACAGCACGCCGCGCTCACGAGAGGTGGAGGCAATCGAGAGAGCCTCTTCCTCACTCAAAACGGCCGGCTTTTCGCACAGCACGGCCTTTCCCGCGCGCAGTGCCCGACAGACCCAATGCGCATGCATGCCATGCGGAAGAGCCAAGTAGATTGCGTCGACATCGGGGTCGGCAATCAGCGCATCATAAGCCACATCGCCGCTATCGTCAGCCGTGGCATAACTGTGCGCGGCATCAATCGAAAACGCCCTGCAAAACTCCTCAACATGCGAAGGAGTGCGGCCGGCGGCAGCCACAAGCCGTGCCCCGTCCACCTCCTTGAGCGACGATGCAAATCGATGCGAAATGTGTCCAGCGCCCAAAACGCCCCAACGAACCTCACGCAAATCATCACATGAATCCCGATGACCCACGACAGCCCCCTTCAGTTGCGGTGAAATAGTTCCTGTTTGGCCCCTATTCTGCCGCAAACAGGAACTATTCCACCGCAAGTTATAAAAGGGTCATGAGGAGCGCGTTTTGCCGAAGGCCTTAAGCACCGCCGTCACGGGACCAGGCTGGAAACGTCGGCGCACATCGTCGAGACGCTCGGGAATATCGATGTGCTGCGGGCAGTGCCGCGCGCATTTGCCGCATTTGACGCAATTGCTCACCAACTTGGGCTCGCTTGTGCGCACCGCGCTCGCCGTAAAGTATTGAGACAGCCCCGTAAACCAGCTGTGCGCATAGCTTGCGTTGTAGGCGGCAAAACATCCAGGGATATTGATGCCTTTAGGGCACGGCATGCAATAGCCGCATCCCGTGCAGGGCACACGGTTCGATTTCTCAAACTCCATCAACACGCGCGCAATCGTGTCGAGCTGGTTGGCCGTCATCGAATTCGGCAACGCGAGGTCTGCCAGTGACGAATTCTCATCCACCTGCGCGATATCGGTCATACCCGAAAGCAGCATCGTCACCTGAGGATGATTCCACACCCACGAAAGACCCCAGGCGGCAGGAGTGCGCAAATGCGGGTCACGGGCACTATCGAGCACAGCGCGGGCCCGTGGCGGCAGCTTGCCCGCTAAACGCCCGCCCAGCAGCGGCTCCATCACAAACACCGCGAGCCCGCGCTCCGCAGCCGCCATGAGTCCTGCCGTTCCCGCTTGGTAACGCTCGCCGGCATAGTTGTACTGTATCTGGCAAAAATCCCAGTCATATGCGTCAAGCATCGTCAGGAAATCCACCGCGCTGCCGTGGTACGAAAAACCAATCTGGCGAATGCGCCCCGCCGCCTTTTGACACGCGATCCAGTCCTCAATGCCCAATGCCACCACACGTTCCCACTGGGCGGGCGAGGTAATGTTGTGCATGAGGTAATAGTCGATATGGTCAGTCCGTAGGCGGCGCAGTTGCTCGTCGAAGAACCGGTCGAAATCCTCCGCGCATTTGCACGAAGCATGCGGCAGCTTGGTTGCGAGCAAAACCTGGTCGCGCAAGCCCAGGCGCTCAAGCGACGCACCCACGCACGCCTCGTTGCCGGGATAGAGATAGGCCGTGTCCAGGTAGTTAATCCCCTGCTCCACCGCACGGGAAATGATGGCATCGGCTGTCTTCGCATCCGGACGTCCCGGCGCACCGGGAAACCTCATGCAGCCCAGACCCAACGCCGAGATACGGTTGCCGCTTTTGGGGTCAACGCGATATTGCACGGCCCCTCCCTTCGCCATCAGCGCCCCGGCAAGGCGAAACACAATGGTCACGCAGCCGAAACATCGTGGAATCGCAATCGAGAACGTATCGTAACGCAGCAGAAATCGAGCTGTCACGGCACCGCTTTAACATCAGCAAAAAGCCCGATGAAAGGAGTCGCCCATGCCCGCGCTCGACCTTTGGAACCTCGCCTCCCAGCTCAAAAGCACCGATTATCGCTGGGTCGACCTCACCCATACGCTTTCGTGCGATACCCCGCACTGGTTTGGCTTTAAGCCGTTCGAGTCCACCAAGCTTTTCGATTATCTGCCCGACACGCCCGAGGACATGCTCGCGCCCATGCGCTGCTTCCAGTATTCGGTCGCCTCGCAGTACGGCACCCACGTCGACGCGCCGCGCCACTTCCATGTCGATGGCCGCTCCCTTGGCGAGATCGAACCTATCGAGTTTATGCATCCGTTCTGCGTCATCGACAAGCACGAGGAGTGCGGCGCAAACCCCGACTTTATCCTGACCATCGATGACCTCAAGGCTTGGGAGGACGAGCACGGTCGCATTCCCGAGGACGCTTTCGTCGCCTTCCGCTCCGACTGGTCCAAGCTCGCCGACCTCGAAAACAAGGACGAGGACGGCCAGCCCCACTACCCCGGCTGGGATCTCGACGCCATCAAATGGCTCGTTGAAGAGCGCAACATCGGCGCTATCGGCCACGAG
>URIJ01000051.1 GCA_900547835.1 uncultured Collinsella sp. | reverse complement strand
GAGAGCTTGTTCTACCTGCTGACCGAGGGCCTGTCCGCCCTGTCCGAACTGGGTGAGGTCATGCTCAGCGACCGTCTGCGCCAGATCTCGGTCCGCCCCGCGCCCAAGCTCTCGGTTCGTGCGACCGTTAAGAGCAATCTGCTCGATGTCGAGCTGGGCGCGAGCGGGCTTTCGGCCGCGGACCTTGCCGTCTATCTCGATTCGTACAAGCGTCACCAGACGTTTGCGCGTCTCACGTCGGGCGACATCATTCGCCTGGACGAGGGCGCTCGAGCCGCGTTTGGCCTCGCCAAGGACCTGGGCGTCGATGCCGTCGACCTGCTCGACGGCGTGTCGCTTTCCGCATCGAGCACCCTGTTCGTCGATAGCATGCTCGCGCGCACGCCCGCGCTCGAGGCCGATCGCGACGCTGCGTTCCGCCGTACCGTCGAGCGCCTGGACACGCTCGGCAAGATGGACTTTACGGTACCCGCCTCGCTCAAGGCCACGCTGCGTGGCTACCAGGTCGACGGCTACCAGTGGCTCGGCTCGCTTGAGCATCTGGGCCTCGGCGGTATCTTGGCCGACGATATGGGCCTGGGCAAAACGCTCCAGATGATCGCGCATATCCTGGTGCGCGTGGAGGCGGGGGACAACAAGCCCACGCTCGTGGTATGCCCGGCCTCACTCGTGTACAACTGGACTGCCGAGCTGGAGCGCTTTGCGCCCTCGCTGGATGTGTGCGCCATCGTGGGCGCCAAGGCTCAACGCCGCGTGCAGATAGCAGGCGCCGACGAGCATAACGTGGTCGTGACGTCGTATGACCTCATGCGCCGCGATATCGACGAGTATGCCGAGCGGGACTTTGCCCGCGTGGTGCTCGATGAGGCCCAGTACATTAAAAACCCGCTCACCCAGGTGGCGCGCGCCGCAAAGCGCCTGCCTGCCGGCGTGCGCTTTGCCCTGACGGGCACGCCCATCGAAAACCGCCTATCCGAGCTCTGGAGCATCTTCGACTTTTTAATGCCGGGCCTGCTCGGCACGCGCGAGTCGTTTGCCAAGCGCTTCGAAAGCCCGGTCGAGCATGCCGAGGGCGACAGTGCCGCTCGCCTGCAAGCGCTCGTGTCGCCGTTTGTGTTGCGCCGTGTCAAGGAAGACGTGGTGGCCGACCTGCCCGAGAAGATCGAGGATACGGTCATGGCGCAGCTCACCGGCGAGCAGCGCAAACTCTACCTGGCCAACCAGGACCGCATCGCCCAACAGGTGCAGCATCGCGAGGCATCCGAGTTTAAGAAGGACAAGCTCAAGGTGCTCGCCGAGCTCACCAAGCTGCGCCAGATCTGCTGCGACCCGCGTCTGCACTACGAGGATTACAAGGCGGGGAGCGCCAAACTCGATACGTGCATGGAGCTCGTGCACGGCGCGCTCGACGGCGGGCATCGCATCCTGTTGTTCAGCCAGTTTACGGGTATGCTCGATATCATCGGTAAGCGCTTGGCCAAGGAGGACATCGCCTTCCTTAAGCTCACGGGCGCTTCGTCTAAGGAGAGCCGCGCCAAGATGGTCGCGCAGTTCCAAGCGGGCGAGGTTCCGGTCTTTTTGATTTCGCTCAAGGCGGGCGGCGTGGGCCTTAACTTGACGGCTGCCGACGTGGTCATCCACTACGACCCGTGGTGGAACGTGGCGGCGCAGGACCAAGCGACTGACCGTGCACACCGTATTGGCCAGCAACATACCGTGACCGTGTACAAGCTCATCGCCAAGGACACGATCGAGGAACGCATTATGCAGATGCAGGAGTCCAAGCGCGACCTGGTCAACAGCGTACTCGGCGGCGACGGCATCTCGTCGGCACTGTTCACGCGCGAGGATGTTCTGGCGCTGCTCGGCGGCGACGGTCGCTAACCCGCTCGGGGGCCGTCAGGGCGGATGGCACACGCTGTCCCATCGTCCCCGCCCGTTATGTGTTCATTTGCAATGCCGTGGATGGTTTGTCTGCCTTTGGGCATAAGAACCATCAAGAACATTGGCACATCAGCAAAGGAGAACATCATGGCGAAATTCTTTAAGGATCCCGACGGCAAGCTCATTGCCGCCCTTGGCGACGACGTTGCGACCCCTGCCGGTTGCATGGAACTGACCGCAAACACCGAGGACGCGGCGCACGAGAAGCACGTACCTGTTGTCGAGACCGAGCGCGACGGTCACGTGATTCGCGCACGCGTTGGCTCGGTCGAGCACCCCAGCCTGCCCGAGCACTACATTGAGTGGATCGCCCTTGAGGCCGAGGGCCGTCTGGAGGTCCATTACCTCCAGCCCGGCATGAAGCCCGCGACGTTTTTCGCGGGCGGCTCCAAGACCGGTACCGTCTATGCCTACTGCAACCTGCACGGGCTGTGGTCCGCGACATTCTAGGAGCGCGCCCCCGCTCGGGGTATCATAGCTAGCATATGCACATGCAAGCGCCGACTGCATTATGCGGCCGGCGCTTTTACTACGATTTCGATGGTTTACGACGGAAAGGGCTGGGGCATGAAGCTCGCGCTTGCACAGATCGATATGCGCCTGGGTGATATTGAGGGCATTTGCGGCCGCATCGAGGACCAGGCTCGTCTGGCCCACGAGCGCGGGGCGCGCGTGCTGTGCGTTCCGGCTCCGCTCTTTATGGGTGCCATGCCCGGTGGCCTGGTGGGCGCTGCCGACTTTGAGCACGACGTGCTTGCCGGTTTGACTGGTGTCGCCGAGCGTATCCAGGAGCTTGACATGATCTGCATCGTGCCCGCGGCGGTTTCGTTTGAGGGCCAACCGCTGCTCGACTACATGATGCTCAAGGACGGTCATGTGGTGCCGGCGCGTTCGAGCATTGCCCTGCAGCGTGGCGAGAACAACGACACGCGTTGGGCGCCGCCGGTGTTCGACGTGGACGGCGTGCGCATCGCCGTGATTTTTGACTTGGACCGCGAGCTCGAGATGTTGCCGACCGGCGTCGACCTCATCGCGTATTTCCAATTCAACGCGTTTGACATGACCGACCGCGAGACTGCCGCCATTGCCGCCGTTCGCAGCGGCGCCTACCGCAAGATCGCATCCAAGCGCAGCGTGTGGTTTGCCTGCATGGCGCCGGTCGGTGCCTATGACGAGTCGGTGTATACCGGCGGTTCGTTTGTGCTCGACGACTGCGGTCGCGTGGTGGCCCAGGCGCCGTGTTTTGAGGAGAGCCTGCTGGTTCAGGAGATTCAGCGCGGCGTGATGCTCGATGCCCTGGAAGATCACGAACTGCCCGAGTTCCGTTCCGAGGAGTGGCTGTGGCAGGCACTGGTGCTCGCCGTGCGCGACAACGCCCGAGCCCACGGTGCGTCGCGTGCTGTGGTGGCACTCGAGGGTGACTTGCCGTCGTCCCTGCTGGCGGCGCTGGCCGTCGACGCTCTGGGCCCGCGCAATGTGATTGGCCTGGTGCTGGGGCGCAACCGTATCTTTACGCCGGCGCAGGAGGAGGCCGAGGCTGCCCGCTGTGCCGCCGTCCGTGCCATCGCCGAGCGTTTGCACATTCGCACCGTCGAGCGCGATGCACCGGATGCGGCGCGTGTGCTCGATCGCGACGTGTCGGCGGGCGATGCCGAGCGTCTGCGCTCGCGCACGCTGGGCCTCATGCTGGAGGACACGGCGCTCGAGCTGGGTGCGATGGCGCTGAGCCCGCTGTCCAAAACCGAGTATGCGCTGGCGGCGCCGGCGCTTTGCGGCGGTTACCAGGGCGACTTTGCGCCCTTTGGCGATGTGTACCTGTCGACGCTTGAGTTTGTGGCGCGTGTGCGCAACCGCACGTCTGCCGTGGTGCCCCAAGAGCTCGTGACGCTCAACGCGGTGGAAGATTGTATGGAGCGCGTGCTGGCGCAGGCGCTCTCGACGCTCGACGGTCCGGTCGATATGCTCGACCGCGCGGCACAGCTGCTCGGCGGGCTTGAGCCGGGTGAGGTCGATGGCGCGCTCGAGGCGCACGTGGACCGCAATCGAGCTTTCGACGACATCCCGATGGCCGCCGGCAAGCCCGAGGCTTGCTCGCTACTGCTGATGCTCGTGCGTCAGGGCGAGGCCGCCCGCCGCATGCTGCCGACGGCGCCGATCGTCTCGGCCCGTTCGTTTGTTGAGCGCGCCTGGCCGTACATGCTCGCGTGGTCCGACCTGGGGCTGAGCGGCAAGGAACGCATGACGGTCGATGCGCTGGCGCGCGCCGAGGTGAACCGCTTTGCCGACGAGGATACAAGCGAGCGCATGCGTGGCGAGATGATGGGCATATTGGGTGACCTGTTGGGCATTTCGCCCGAGCAGATGGAGGAGCTGCGCTCTGAGGACGGTCAGCGTCGTTTACACGAGGGAATGAAAAAGTTCGAGGGCGAGGTTCAGGACGCCATCGATAAGATGATGGGCGGTCAGGGCGGCTCGCAAGGTAGTCCCCAGGGTGGCCCGATGCCGCACCCGCCAGTAGATCCGAGGCAGTTCCCCTTTTTCTCGCAGAACTAACTATGGGATAGGATTCGCTTCCAACCCCGATACTTCAACTAAGCATCTTGGCCCCGTTGTGTTATTCTAGAACAGACGTTCGTGAATGATGCGCGGGGCCCTGTCTTGCGCTGTGCTTGTGGCGAGGGGAGGTCGGCTTGGTTATCTTGGGCATTGACCCCGGTTTGGCTCATACGGGTTGGGGGATTATCGAGGAGCGGCGCGGCGAGGTTCGCTGCCGTGCCTATGGCTGCATCGAGACCAGTGCCGGAAGTCCGCTCGCGGTGCGCCTGTCGCATATCGCCCATGACCTTAAGGATGTCGTTGAGCGTTATCGACCCGACACGGCTGCTGTCGAGAGCATCTACTTTGGCGCCAACGTTCGTTCCGCCATCCCCACGGCGCATGCCCGCGGTGCTGCACTCGTCGCACTTTCGGAATGCGCGCTCGAGATTGGCGAGTACACGCCCATGCAGATCAAGCAGGCCGTCGTGGGCACGGGCGCCGCGGACAAACGCCAGGTCGCCTACATGGTACGCACGCTAACACAGCTCGACCACGACCCGCATCCCGACCATGCCGCCGATGCCCTGGCCTGCGCCATCTGCCACGTAAACCTCAGCCGCACCCGCGCCCTCACCGGTGGCGAGTTCTATCAACAGAGAGGAACCGGATACTGATGATTTCCCAGCTCCACGGAACGCTTGTCGAGTCCACGATGAGCTCTGCTGTCGTCGATGTGTCGGGCGTTGGCTTTGAACTCGGCATCTCGGGCAGCACTGCGGCCACGTTGCCGACGCCCGGCGGCGAGGTCCGCCTCTACACGCGTATGCAGGTGCGCGAGGACGCCATGACACTTTTCGGTTTTTCCTCAAAGGATGAGCGCACGATGTTCGACCGGCTCGTGTCCGTTTCGGGCGTTGGCCCGCGCCTGGCGCTTGCCGTGCTTTCCACCTATACCGTGGGGCAGCTGTATTCGCTGGTGATGGCCGAGGACGACAAGGGCATGGCCAAGGTACCCGGTGTGGGCAAAAAGACAGCTCAGCGCCTGATCCTGGAACTCAAGAGCACCTTTGCCAAGGATAAGGGCTTTGTGCCGGTCGACGTGATTCCCGGACAGGTTGCGATGCCCGTGCCCGCTGCCGCTCCCTCGGCGATCGACGATGCCCGTGCGGCACTCCTTTCCATGGGCTTTAGCCCGCAGGAGACCGATGTTGCCCTGAGCGGGTATGATGGGCAGAATATGCGTGTCGAGGATCTGCTCGGCGCGGCGCTTAAGCGACTCGGAATGGATGCGTGATGTGGGAAGCCGATGACTCTCAGGACCTGTGGGCGACGCCCGGTAACTCGCCGACGGCATCCATGGCGCACGGCGAGCGCATGGTGGGCTCGGAGCTGACGGCCGAGGACCTCGATGTCGACCGCACTTTGCGCCCCCAGCGCCTGGACGATTACTGTGGCCAGGAGCACATCAAGCAGAGCCTGCGCGTGTTGATCGAAGCGGCGCAGAGCCGTGGCGAGACGCTCGACCACGTGATTTTCTCGGGTCCTCCGGGCCTGGGCAAGACCACGCTGGCCACCGTTATCGCCAACGAGCTGGGCGCTCAGATCAAGACCACGAGTGGCCCTGCCATCGCGCGCACGGGCGACCTGGCGGCCATCCTTACTAACTTGCAGCCGGGTGATGTGCTGTTTATCGACGAGATCCACCGCCTCAACCGTTCGGTCGAGGAGGTCCTGTACCCCGCGATGGAGGACTTTGCCCTCGATATCGTGATTGGCAAGGGTCCGGCGGCGCGCTCGATTCGCCTGGATATTCCCAAGTTTACGCTGGTAGCGGCAACGACCCGCTCAGGCATGTTGACCGGCCCGTTGCGCGACCGCTTTGGCATTTCATATCGCCTGGATTACTACACGGTCGAGGAGCTCGCGCAGATTGTGACGCGCTCGGCGACTATCCTGGGCGTGACGATCGACCGTCCCAGTGCACTCGAGATCGGCTCGCGTTCGCGCGGCACGCCACGTCTTGCCAACCGCCTGCTCAAGCGCGTGCGCGATTACGCACAGGTGCGCGGCAACGGCCCCATCGAGCTCGATATCTGTCGCCAGGCGCTCGAGTTCTTCGAGATCGATGAGCTCGGTCTGGACTGGATGGATATTCGCATTTTGGAGACACTCGCTAAGACGTTCTCCGGACGTGCCGTGGGCCTGACAACGCTTGCCAGCGCGGTGGGCGAGGACCCGGGAACGCTCGAGGATGTCTATGAGCCCTATCTGCTGCAGTGCGGCTTGATGATTCGCACACCCCAGGGCCGCCAGGCAACGCTTCGCACCTTTGAGCATTTGGGTATTGAACCGACCCTGTAGGAATGGGCTTGTTTGCGGGCTGTTGGGCTATCGCTGGGCATCGGGTAAACATATCGCCGTTCATCGGTTATGGGCGTTTTTACTATTGCGCGCCCGTGCTATGCTGAATTGGTCTTTTTCTCATTCGGTAACGAAAGGACCGCCCATGCCTACCGACATCGAAATCGCACGTTCTGTCACGCCGCTGCCTATTACCGAGGTGGCCAAGAACGCCGGCGTCGACGTTAAGCACCTTATTCCGTACGGCTTCGACAAGGCTAAGGTCGACTATTCACTGCTCAACGAGCCGACTGATCACCAGGCCAAGCTCGTCCTCGTGACCGCTATCAACCCAACGCCTGCGGGCGAGGGCAAGACCACCACGACCATCGGTCTGGCCGACGGCCTGCGTCGTCGCGGCGTCAAGAGTGCCGTGGCCCTGCGCGAGCCTTCGCTCGGTCCCGTCTTTGGCGTAAAGGGCGGTGCTGCCGGCGGCGGCTGGGCTCAGGTCATCCCCATGGAGGATATCAACCTGCACTTTACCGGTGACTTCCATGCCATCGGTGCCGCCAACAACCTGCTGGCCGCCATGCTTGATAACCACATCCAGCAGGGCAATCAGCTCGGTATTGACGTTAAGCGCATCACTTGGAAGCGCGTCGTCGATATGAACGACCGTCAGCTGCGCCACGTCATCGACGGCATTGGCGGTAAGGCCCAGGGCGTGCCGCGCGAGGACGGCTTCGATATCACCGTCGCCTCCGAGGTCATGGCAATCCTGTGCCTGTCTACGAGCATCAGCGACCTCAAGGAACGCTTGGGTGAGATCGTCGTCGGCTACAGCTTTGCCGGCGAGCCTGTCCGTGCCCGCGACCTTAAGGCTCAGGGTGCCATGGCTGCCCTGCTCAAGGATGCGCTCAAACCCAACCTGGTTCAGACACTCGAGGGCACGCCCGCGTTTGTCCACGGCGGTCCCTTCGCCAACATTGCCCACGGCTGCAACTCTATCATGGCCACGCGTATGGCGATGCGCTTTGGCGATGTTGCCATTACCGAGGCCGGCTTTGGCGCCGACCTGGGTGCCGAGAAGTTCCTCGATATCAAGTGCCGCATGACGGGCGTTCGCCCCAGCGCCGTCGTGATCGTCGCGACCGCTCGTGCGCTTAAGTACAACGGTGGCGTCGCCAAAGCCGACCTCAACGAGGAGAACCTCGAGGCACTCAAGGCTGGCATGCCCAACCTGCTGCGTCACGTCGACAACATCCAGAACGTTTATGGTCTGCCCTGCGTAGTCGCCATCAACCGCTTCCCGACGGACACCGAGGCCGAGCTTGCGCTCATCGAGTCCGAGTGCCAGAAGCTCGGCGTCAACGTTAAGCTTTCCGAGGTCTGGGCCAAGGGCGGCGAGGGCGCGCTTGACCTGGCCGATGAGGTCATGCGTCTGATTGAGCAGCCGAGCGAGCTCAAGTTTGCCTACGAGAACGGCGCCGATGTTGCCGATGCCCTCGAGGCCGTTGCCACCAAGGTCTACCGCGCCGACGGCGTTGACTTTACGCCGGCCGCCAAGCGCCAGCTCGCCGAGCTGCGCGAGAATGGCTTTGGCAACCTGCCGGTGTGCGTCGCCAAGACGCAGTACAGCTTTAGCGACAACGCCAAGGCCCTGGGCGCTCCCGAGAACTTCCGCATCACGGTGCGTGAGCTCAAGGTTTCCGCCGGCGCCCACTTTGTGGTCGCACTGACTGGCAGTGTTCTGACCATGCCGGGCCTGCCCAAGGTCCCTGCGGCCGAGAACATCGACGTCGACAACGACGGCAACATCACCGGCCTGTTCTAAGCTCGCTGCTCATAGCCGCTTGCCCGCCCCGTCGCGCCTACCAAGGCCCGGCGGGGCTTTTTGATCCTTAGGCCCGCGCATGTCTTGTAGATACCGACGGACTCTGCCCATCATAGGCTTTTGCGCTGGTAGAATGCATGGATAACTTGATGCTTACAGGCGACGGAAAGGAATCGTTGCATGGATCAGGACAAGACAACCGTGATGGGCGGCTACGGTTCCGCGCAGGCTGGCGATAGCGCCGATGCGACCCGCGTTGTTCCCAACCGCGGTTATACCGACCCCGCCGCGACGCAGCCTTCTGCCGAGCCCACCCGGGTTATGGGCTATGGCGACACGGCGCAGGATTCTTACGCTGCATCTTCGCAAGGCCCCTATGGCAACGCAGCTCCGGACCCGTTTGATTACGCGCCGCAGGATTCTTATGCCGCCTCGACGCCGAATCCCTATGATGACCTGCCGCAGAATCCCATTCCGCAGCCTCAGCAGACGACGTATATGCCTCGCACGGCGCAGCCTCGCTACGAGTCGCGCGAGCCGTATCGCGAGTACCCCAAGTCGATTCCGCAATATAGCGAAGACGAGGAGAAGAGGCCGTCGCGTTCGTCGAGCGTGATCAAGAAGATCCTCATCGTGCTGGCGATTTTCTTTGCGCTGTCGGTTGTGTTTGCCATCGTGTCGGGCATGCTCAACAAGCGGGGGAGCTCAACGGCCGATACCGCTGCCGAGCAGACCGAGACTACCCAGTCCAGCACCGTCGATCTGAGCGATATCCCGGGGCAGTACTGGTCCAACGCCAAGAAGCTTCTCAAGTCGCGCGGCGCCGATCTTTCGAATGCCGTGGTCCTGACTGATGATGGCTCAACGCCCGTCGTCGATGCCAACTGGGTCGTTACTTCTGCCTACTATAACGACAGCGGCAACCTCGAAATTCAACTCACGCACAAGAACAGCTCGGGCAACTCGTCCGACGGCCAAAGCGGTACCGACAGCTCGAGCTCCAATACGCTGGAGGACTTGAGCAACAAGGCGCAGGAGTTGGGAGACAAGGCGCAAGAGCTGGGCGACACGGCACAAAACCTGGGCGATACCGCGCAGAACTTGGGCGGCTTGGCGACGGATGCCTGGAACGCCCTGCAAAACGGCATCTCGGGCGCGCAGGGAAACTAGCTGTTAAGCAGGCTACAACTGCTCGGCCGGACGCTCGGGCGAGCTAAAGCCCGAATCAAACGTGACGACGCATGAGGCATCGGGTCGGCGCTCGTGCACGATGCGCGTGACGAGCTCCAGCAGCTCCTCGTCGGATATGTCAAAGCCGTCGGGACGCACCAGGTCAAACGAAACGAACCCGTCGTGCTCGTGCAGGTCGTGGATGGAGAGCGCGGGATCGATCTGCATGACGCCGCGCTTGACCCAGCCGCGCAAGTCATCGCCGGTTGTCGCGATGGGGTCGCAGTGCAGCGTGATACCAATGCCCATCTGGCGCTTGATGTCGTGCTCGATGGTGTCCAGAATCTCGTGGTGCTCAAACGCGTCGCCCTCGCCGGGCATCTCCACGTGGGCGCTGGCAAACTGACGACCGGGGCCGTAGTCGTGCACCATCAGGTCGTGTGTGCCCAAGACCTGCGGATAGGACATGATCTTGTCGCGGATTGCCTGGACGAGCTTGGGGTCGGGCGCTTGCCCCAGCAACGGGCTGATGGCGTCGCGCACTAGACCCATGCCGCTGATGCAGATGAAGATGCCCACACCCAGGCCTGCCCAGCCATCGAGGTCGAAGCCGGTCGTCTGCGAAATAAGCGCCGCCACCAAGACCGAGCCCGAGGTGATGAAATCGTTTTTGGAGTCCTGTGCTGTGGCGATGAGCGTCTCCGAGTCGATGCGGTTGCCCAGCGTGCGGTTGAACGCGGCCATCCAGAGCTTAACGAGCATGGACAAGACGAGGGCGGCTAAGGAGAGCACCGAATATGCAGTGGGGGAAGGCTTGATGATCTTAGTGACCGACTCGAGGATCAGGTTGATGCCGACGGCGCAAACCAGGACGGCGACGAACAGACCGGCTAGGTACTCGTAGCGACCGTGGCCATAGGGGTGGCCTTCGTCTGCCGGGCGGCTGGCAAGGCGGAACCCGAGCAGGCTCACGATGTTGCTCGAGGCATCGGAGAGGTTGTTGAAAGCGTCGGCGATGAGGGAGACGGAGCCGGCGAGCAGGCCCGCGATGCCCTTGCCCAGGCACAGAGTGACGTTGAGGCCAATGCAGATGAGGCTTGCGGTAAAACCCGCGTTGGTGCGGCAAGATGCATCGACCGGCTCGTCCTCGCTGCCGGGAACAAGCGTATGTACCAGCCGATTTACAAATAGCATAGCGGTCGTCCTCACAATCATGTTTAAGGGGATAGTGTAGCTCGCGCGGGGGCGCCGTGCACCGATGCTCAGAAAATGCAGCAATAGTCTGCCGGTGCTAACGAGCGAGCCTTCTCGTCTGCCTGGGTGGTCCATTTTGGGCCACATGGGTATGGGCATGTGCCTGTTTGATCGACATACTTAATGCCGACAGCCCCTGTGCAAAGGAGGACGTTTCCATGGACGAGATGTTTGCCATTAAATGTCAAAACTGCGGCGGCCCTATGTACTCGCACCAAGCTAAGCGCAGCTTTGAGTGCGCTTATTGCGGTGCGGTCATTCCGTGGCAGGCGGACGCCGGAGAGCCCAAGAGCGCTTTGGGCATTCGCCATACGCCGTTGACGGTAGTGGATGGACTGCTCAAGCTCACGCATGTGTCGCAACTCGAGCGCCCGGAGGACCCGGACTGGTATTTCTTCAATTCGCACTGGCGCAATCAGTCGGTCCTGGAACATCTGCTGTGGGAGGATCGCGGCACGGCGCAAGAGTTCCAAGAGGCTACGCATGTGAGCATTCCTTGCCCCTTCTGCGGAGCGTCCTTTGAGGGCGAGTCAACGCAGCGTGTGTTTGAGTGCCCGTCCTGCGGCAACAAGATCGGCATTGCCGACCTGCTCAAGCCCGGTACCTTCAGCAAGCGTCTGACCATGGGCGTGGGTGCAGAGTATGTGCCGGAGCAGGGTATTCCCTGCGAAATCTCGCCGCAGCAGGCACGTGCCAACGCACTGCAGCTGGTGCGCCAGTACCCGGATGCCTTTGCCGGGCACGAGGTGGAAGACGCAATCCAAAACGACATGATGCTCTTCTATTTCCCCATGGCGCTGGCGGACCTGCGCATGATGGC
>URIJ01000050.1 GCA_900547835.1 uncultured Collinsella sp. | reverse complement strand
TACATCTGCCACGGCGTCCACATGCCCTGCCCAAAAAAGAAATTGCTGGTCAGCGCCGCCAGCGCGCCAACCATAAAACCATTGCGGCGACCAAGCGTCGCCCCCGCGATAATGGCGATGGCACTCACGGGTTTAAAGTCGGGAATGGGGCCAAACAAGATGCGCCCCGCCGCGGCCAACGCCGCCAGAACCAGCGTTGGCATAATCTGGCTCAGGCCCGGTCGCGACGCCTCGTAGCCTGCAAAGAACAGCGCAAGCACCAGCGCCACCACGACAAGCATGGCGAGCGCCGCCTGCTCAACGCCCGCCAGCAACGCCGCAGCCATCACCGCAGGAACTGCCAGCAGCAGCGGGATTTCCATATGTTGCAAGACGCGCGACAACGGCAGCCCCCATCAAACGAATGTCCGTTTATGGTAGCACGGGCAAAAAAGAGGCCGGCCAATCTCCCGGCCGGCTTTAGTTGCCATTCGATCAGGTTTTCGCCACGCGACCGGTCTTGGCGCTATTCGCCCGTAACTTTAGCGGCAATGGCCGCGACAAAAGGATCAAACAGCAAGCCGCCCACAACGACAAAGGCCCATCCGCCCACCACGAGGCGAACCCAGCGCGAGAAAAACGGCACACCGTCGATAACGCCAACGCCTGACTGAAACGCGACTTCAAATAGCCCGATAATGCAGAAGAGCAGAGTAGCGCCCACAACGGTTCCGCAAATCCGTGCGCCCGGAGTGTTCCGATCAAAACCAAAAAACTCAACGCACGTCTCAATTGCTTTGCCAAAGAGCGGCAAAAAACCCACGAACTGTGCAATACCGATGGCCAGAATAAGCTGCCCCCAGAAACCAGTAAGTCCCTGAAAATCTAAGCCAGGCTTTCCCTCAACAATCGGCAGAAATGAACACATGAATAGAGGATTAACGATGCCGTTGAGAATGGTCACAGCGGTACTCTTTTTTAGTGTCAAGTAGACCAACTCCTTTTGCCCTTGTCGGCCAGGCCCAAAGGGCGGAAGCGAATATTACATAAGTGAATCGGGAGACGGCAGGAATGGCGACACCAGCGCCGTCGCGCCAAACAGAACAGCGCACCCAAAAAGCAGCGTTTCGTAGCTCTCGCCAATGCAGAAGGAGAGGGCCACGGGAATCAAAAACGTAAGTCCCAGTGAAACGGTGCTCACCACGCCGCCGGCGCTTCCCGCAAGTCCCTCGCGCACCTCGGGCAGCATGTAGGGCAGCGACTGAACGACCGGACCAGCGACGGAGCTCGAAACGCCGATCGCAAACATCAGCCCCACAGAAGGATGGGAGACAAAAGCCTCTCCTGCCCACATAAGGGCACTTCCCGCCATTGCGGAGATGGCCATAAACACGCGATAATCGCCAAATTGCGCCCGCACATAGGGTCCAGCCACGCTGCCGACAATCGATCCAAGCGTCACGAAAGAGGCGAGAAGTCCAGCAGCCTTGGGTTCAGTTGAAGCCTCAAGCGCTGAAACAAGATAACCCGAGTACGCCGTAGCCGATGCAAGGGCAACTCCAAGCAGTATCGCCACGAGCCAAACTATCGGCATCTTGATTACCGCCGCAAACGCACTTGCCGACGATGCAGCAGGCTCCGCGCCCTGAACGCCAAAGCCATCTGCAGCCTGCAGAACATCTGCCGACGGCGCAACCAGCAGCCACAGCAATCCAAACACGGCAAACAAAACCGCGGCAAGGGCATATGCTCGTCCGGGCGTTGCAAAGAGAGGAGAGGTTGCAAGCGAGCAGGCGATTCCGCCCGACCCCGCAGCGTAGAACCATCCCATGGCCCTATCGGTTTCTCCGCCAAAAGCGGAACCAAGCACTTTTAGAACGATGGCATTCACGACGCATGGTGCCGCACCCAGAAGCATGGTCGCCGTGAACAGCGTCGCAAACGATGCGCACTCCGCGCGAGCAGCCGCTGCAATTGCAGAAATCGCCGACGCGATGAATACGAGCGCCTTCACGCCATATCGATCGGCGCAAACGCCGACAGGCATGCCGAATACAACGGCAGGAACAAACGGGGCAAACAGGACGGCTGAAAACTCGGCCGAGGTCAGATGCAGGTCCGACACAACCAGATGTGTCAATCCCGACACCTGATACTGCGCGTAGTTCGCAGCAAACACGATGCCGCACACCACAAACAGCAGGGCATATTTTTCGACCGTCCCTTTGCTCACGTTCATCACCCTATCTATGCTTCATCCTTGCGATAGACGACGCGTCCGTTAAAGATCGTCGTCTCGACTTCGAGATCGCGAAGCGCCATCGGGTTCATTTCAAACGGATTGCCCGACAGGATGACGATATCGGCAAGCTTGCCGGCGGCAAGGCTGCCCAAACGGCGCTCAAAGCCCTCGACATATGCTGAGCCGAGCGTGTGCGCTTGCAGCGTCTCGCCGAGCGTCAGGGCATTCTCGCGGAAGTATCCCTCCGCCGGGTGCCCGTCAAACTCGCTACGCGTCACCGCAGCATACACGGTATCGATAGGATCGATTGACATCACCGCAGGCCAGTCAGTACCAAGCCCTAAGTGGATTCCGCCATCGGCCTCTTCCCTATAGCGCCACATGTGGCTCATGCGCTCTTCGCCAAGAGACTCCTCGTACACGCCCTGCCCAAGGCCTCCGATGGGATGCTGCGGCTGGACCGCAGCATTAATGCCCAGGCGCTTCATGCGAGCAATATCCTCGAGCTTCAGGTTATCTGTATGCTCGATAGCAAAACGCGCCCCCTTGTTGCCGCACACCTCCTCGGCACGCTCGACGGCATCGATAATCATCGTGGCCGATGCGTCGCCGATGGCATGAATACGAACATCGAAGCCATTCTTGCTGGCCTCGAGCATCATGCGGTCAAGCGTCTCCTGGTTGCATGCTGGTTCGCCGCGAAAGTCCTTCCCCGTAGGAGCGTTAAGATACGGCTCATGCATGTAGGCCGTGTACGCCTCGGGACAGCCGTCCAAAATGTACTTGAGACCCGCCATTCGGACGCGCTCGCCGTGATGACGCACACGCAGGGCCTGCGACTCTGCCATCGGAGCGTCGAGCGCAGAATAGTAGCTAATACGCAGCGTACTCAGGTCCTCGCTCGCCAGACGGTCATAGATGTCGTACACGCCGGGCGTGGTCACGCCCAAAGGATACATATCACCGATCGAAGTTATGCCGAGCTTGTTGAACTTGCGCATCGACTTGAGCAACGACGCATCAAGGTCCGGTTTGTTGAGCACAACATCGAGCAAGATGTTCGTCGCCTGGGGCTCAGACAGAAAGCCATTGGGCTCGCCGTTGTCAAAGTGGCGGATAAGGCCACCTTCAGGCGTCGGGGTATTGCGATCAATACCAACCGCCCTAAGCGCGGCGGTATTGCACCACACCACGTGCATCGAAAAATCCGAAAGCACGATTGGGCGGTCGATATCGAGCGCATCGAGGCTGCGGCAATCAGGGTCAATCGGGTTTTCCCATGCAGGCGAATACCAACCCTGGCCGTAAATCCACGGATTGTCAGGGTGTTCGGCAGCAAACTTTGCCACAGCATCCACGCAAGCCTGCTCACTCGGCAGGAACATCAGATCGCAACAGAAGTCTTCATCCTTCTGGATTGAACCAAGCGCAAAATGCATGTGTGAATCGTTGAATCCGGGCATGACCAGTTTGTTGCCGGCGTCAATAACCTCAGTATCGGGACCGATAAACGGCTGCACCTTGTCGGGAGAGCCCACGGCCACAATCTCGCTGCCGCGAACTGCAACGCACCCAGCGCGAGGCTCAAGTTCCTCGGCCGTAAACAGCGCCGTCGTCTTAAGGACGATATCGGCGGGAACCACCGATTCCATGGCTACTCACCGTCCTTGGCGGCGGCAGCCTGCATGGCCTTGCGGCCGAGCTCGGGCAGGAAGAAAACCGGAACCACGGAAAGCAGGAAGCAGAGGCTCTCGAGACCCATGTTCATAGTGTAATCGGCACCGGCAATGGCGGAGATACCGATAGGCAGGAAATAGCTCATGAGCAGGGAAATGGTGCCTACGATACCGCCAGCGGAGCCAGCGTACGTATCACCAATCTCGGGAAGGAGGACAGGCATGGACTGCATGATCGGGCCGTTGATGGCGGTAAAGAAGCCATTGATGACCAAAATCGTCCACAGAAGGAAACCAACCGGGGTGTACCACGTCACGAACATCGATATGGCACCGATGAGAGTAGTGACGATGAGAAAACCCTTGAACTTTCCAAGCTTATCGCAGAACGCAGGCCCAACGATGCAGCCGAAAAAGCTGCCAACGGTAACAATTGCGGCCATGAAACCAGCAGTGGCGACGTCTATGCCCTTGCCAAGCTGAAGCGCCTGAGGCAGGAAACCGGCATAGGCAGTGGTAGAGGCAAGTCCAAAACCGACGCCGATGGAGATTAGCCACACGCCAGGACTCTTGATAGCAACCTTGAGGTAGTCGAGCACGGGCTCGGGCTCGGGGAGCGATTGCCCCTCGGGCACATCTCGGTCAAGCACAATCCAAAGAACCCAGGAAATGGTCATGACGACAGCAGCGACCATATAAGAGTTAAAGACGCTGCCGAACAAGCCAGCGCAGATCTGAGCGACAACGATGGCAACGCACGAAGCCGCGTAGAACAAGCCCATGGCGAAACCAGTCTGTTCACGGAACCAGGTGCCGAGCACCTTGATGAGGTTGGCGTTGAGTGCCGAGATTCCCATGCCAATCAGGAACATCGATGTCATCTGCATCGTGAACGAATCGAGCGTAAAGCAACGGAGAAAACCGCCGGCAACCGAAATTGCGGTGCAAACCGTGACAACTTTCTTAGAACCGATACGGTCACCAAGGGCACCCAGCGGAATTGAGAAGAAAACGGCGGTAAGCATAGGAACGAGGAACAGCATCGAAAAGCCGACGGTATCGATATTGAGCATAGGCATGACCTCGACGGCGAGTGCTGAGACCTGGTACTGCATGTAGTTAGCCATAAAGCACAGCAAGCAAACGACTGAAACAATCGCCCAACGCCATGAAGGAAGCTTCTCTTCCATGATGACTCCTTTAATAAGTCGGAATAATCAAACAGCTTGGAGAACCGGGCCCTGGCTCTTAGGTATTCATATTTTGCGATTGGCCCCTCACCGAAACCATTCGGCTAACGGCTTATCATCATTCGAAAAAAGGAGTAGTATCTCTACGCAAATTAACTAAAATGCCAGCTAAACCACTACGCAATCTCATCGGAGGTCATCTTGAGCTTTTTGTCCGATTCTGAATGGCTCTGCTTAAACGATCTCGTGCTTTCGATTAATTCCATCGACAGCGACCGCGAGTTTCGCTCGACCGTCCTCAAAAAGCTGCGTTTTCTCATCCCCTACGAGTCGGCTGCATTTTTCCTGAGCGACCTTTCCAGGGATCTCGTATCCACCCCGCAAGAATGGAAAACGCGCGTCTTTCTTGACCCTCTTGGCATCGATGTCCCCGCTGGGATGCTCGAGCTCTACACCGAAAAGTACTGGCAGCAGGACATGATCGTCGCCCACCGCAATCTTACGCGCTCGACGGTGCTGCGCGAGTCCGATCAGCTCAGCCCTGGCGATATCGACAGCAGTTATATGAAGGATTATCTTGGCGGCCGCCACGTCGTCAACGTCAGTTTCTTTAATGACGAGGGCTTTTTGGGATCGCTCAATCTTAATCGCAAGAAAGAAGAGGGCGACTTTAGCGATCGCGAAGTTCAAATCCTTGAGCTCATCGAACCACACCTCACGAACCGACTATCAAAATGGCGTGTGCGCGCCGACCGCAGCTCGTCTGAAATCGTATTTGCTCACGACTACGACGTCTCAGCGCGCGAAATCGATGTGTGTCGTTGCGTGTTATCGGGCATGGACAACGCGGCCATCGCCGAAGAGCTCTCCATCAGCACTGGCACCGTTAAAAAGCATCTGGAGAACATCTTTCGAAAAACACAGGTCAACAGCCGCGTTGGGCTCATGGCGCTCCTTCAGCAGTACACGGCGCTCAAGCAGTAAGACCGTTCTCGCCCGCGAACCCGCTCACGCCCTATAAAACACGTTGTCGGCAAAGAAGTCGGTCGGCGGCTCCATGCAGGCGATCTCGCCATCAAACATCATGGCGATGTCGTCGGCTACCTGCTCGGCAAAATCCAGGTCGTGCGTTGCCATGATGACGGTGCCGCCAGCCCGCGCATGGTCGCGCAGGGCGCGGGCGATAATGCGGCGGCTGACCAGGTCCAGACCCTTGGTGGGCTCATCGAGCAATAGCAGTTCGGGGCCGATTAGCAGTAGCTTTGCCAACGCAAGCAGTTGGCGCTGTCCGCCCGAAAGGTCATAGGGGTGGCGTTCCCCTAAGCCCGCGAGCCCCAGACTCACCGCGCGCTCCCGCGCCATATCCTCGCCGTACCCGCAGGTCGAAGCCCATTCCATCAGCTCGTCGCGCACCGTCTCGGCAACCAGCAATGCTTTGGGATTCTGAGGCAGCAGCGCCGCCGAGGCCGCTCCGCGCACCATGCGGCCGCGCTGCAGCTTGACCGTTTTGGCCAGCACCGAGAGCATCGTCGACTTGCCGCAGCCGTTTCCGCCCACAATCGCATGCACCGCGCCAGCCGAAAACGCCGCATCGAGTCCGCGCAGCACCCAGCCGGACGTTCGATCGTAGCGAAACCAGCTCCTTGCCAGGGTGGTAGCCGACCCAGCGTGCATTTTTTGGAGTATTCTGCTTCCATCCGTGCGCGGGAAGGCTTCCGAGCCGTTCTTGAGCGACGTTTGCGCCACAAATTCGGACGATTTGTCCAATTCCGAACTTTTTTTCGCGCTCGATACGTCCCCGGGCGGCTCCAGAGAACCCAAATTGTCCTCACGCCTGCTGAATACTCCGTTTTTTGCACATCGGATGGCACCCCACCCCAACATGTCATCGGAAAACAGCGATTCTCGGCGTCCCAAAAAAGCCATATCCGCCACCTCGCGCACGCGGCCGCCCTCAATCCGGTACGCACACGTCGCATACTCGAGCATCGGCCGCGGCTGATGCGTCGCCACAACAACCGTGCAGCCCAGCTCACGGTTCACGCGAAACAGCGCGTGCAGAAAATTCTTCTCGGCAACGGGATCGAGCTGAGACGTGGGCTCGTCGAGCAGCAGCACGCGCGGGCGTAGCGTCAGAACGGCCGCCAACGACAGCAACTGTTTGCGACCACCCGAAAGCATGTCAGTATCGCGGTGAAGCCAATCTTCCAGCCCAAAGAAATAGCTGGTCTCAGCTACGCGACGGCGCATTTCGTCGCGCGCTAGCCCCAAGTTTTCCAGGCCAAACGCCATCTCGTGCCACACGGTTTCGCACACGATCTGGTTCTCGGGATCCTGGAACACATAACCCACGCGCTCCGCCGATGCCCGCACGTCCATGTCGGCGACGGGCTCGCCCAGCACGCGCAGCTCGCCGGAGCGCGTACCCGCCGGAGCGATCTCGGGCTTGAGCAGCGACAGCAGCGTCGACTTACCCGATCCGGTACCACCAACGAGCAGCGCAAACGCGCCCTGGGGAACAACCCAGTCGAGCCCCTCGAGCACCGGTGCCTCGGCCCCGGGATAGGCAAAACTAAGGCCTCGCACCTCAATCGCCGGCGCGGCCGAGCCATATGCCACACCCGCCGCCGAGCTCCTATCAAACCGAGCCATCAGCCAAACCTCTTCTCATCAATCGCATGCAACGCGCAAGGCAGCACCATCCAGGCAGCGTACACGACATAGCCCGGCCACGGCGCCGGCACCGAGAGCTGCGGATAAAACGAATACTGCGTCGTCGCGGTCCACGCCACTGCCGCCGTGGCCACGCCAAACAACGCAAGCCCAACCAGCGCGGCAATGTCGCTGCGCCCCAGTCGATACCTCGCATACGTCGTACGACGCGTCGCGGCACCCCACCCGCGCGAGCGCATCGCGTCCGCACGCTCCAGCGAATCTTCCATGCCCCAGCCCATCAACACACTCGACGCCCGCAGGCGCGAGCGCACGGGGTCGGCCGGCGCGCGGCCCGGCACGTCAATCGCATCTTGCACCGCCAGTACCGTGCGGCCGCGGCGCAAAAACTGCGGGATAAGCCGCATGCACATCGAGATCATGAGCGCAATCACCGGTGCGGCATTGCCCAGCAGCGCGAGCACCTTGTCGTATTCGAGCATCGACGCCGCGGCCTCAAACCACAGCACGCTCGCCACAAACAGCCCGCCCATGCACAAGCCATAGACCATGCTCTCCAGATACACCGCGCGCATGCCAATGCGGAACAGCTCCGTCGAGCCCGAGGCGCTAAACAGCGGGTTGAGCACCGCGATAATCAAAATCACCGGCAGCTGCCAGCGAAGCGCGTTCAGTGTGCGAGCAGCCCCGCGGGTCGCAAAGCCGTATGCCAGCCCGCCTGCGAGCGACAGCGCGATCAGCACCGGTTGCATCGAGAACATGGTGAGCCCCAGCGTTAGCGCCATGTAGAGCGCAGGCACCGCCGGGTGCGACATCGAGAATGCCGCGACGGGCTCGATGGCCGACCTCTCTCGCATATTGTCCACGGGCACCCGCCCTCTCACCCAAATACCAATGCCGCAGCGCCGCAAACACCGCACAAGCAGCGCAACCGCCGCGCCGGAACCACAAACCCAGCCGCCGCGGCCCAAACGTTACGCGCTCGTCATATGCCTGCGGTATCATATTGCGCCGTGTATCGTTTCCAAACACACGTCTCTATAACGTAACAGGAGATCACATGGACGCAACCGCAATTATCCTCGCTGCCGGCGAGGGCACCCGCATGAAGTCGAACCACTGCAAGGTTTCGCACAAGATCCTGGGCAAGCCCATGGTCCAGTGGATCGTCGACGCCACCATCAAGGCCGGCTGCAGCCGCGTCGTGGTCGTCATCGGCAGCCACGCCGACGAGATGCGCGCCCTCATCGACGGCGCCTATGCCAACAGCGCCACCAAGGTCGAGTGCGTTGAGCAGACCGAGCGCCTGGGCACCGGTCACGCCGTGAAGGTCGCGCTCGAGGCCTGCGGCATCACGCAAGGCCCCGTCGTCGTGCTCAACGGCGACCTGCCGCTCATCACCGCCGACACCGTCGCCAAGTTCGCGCAGACCGTCGCCACCGGCGAGCTCGCCTGCACCGTCATGACCATGACCCCGCCCGATCCCTTTGGCTACGGCCGCATCAAGCTGGGTGCCGATGGTCAGATCGAGCGCATCATCGAGCAGAAGGACTGCACGCCCGAGCAGGCCGCCACGCTGCTCGAGTGCAACGCCGGCTGCTACGCCTTCGACGGCGCGCAGCTCGCCGCGCACATTGACGAGATCGGCAACGACAACGCGCAGTCCGAGTACTATCTGCCCGACATGCTCGAGATCCTCAAGGGCCACGGCCAGGCAGTCTCCATCTTCCACTGCGATGACTACCGCGACGGCCTGGGCGTCAACAGCCGCATCCAGCTCGCGCAGCTCACCGCCATCGCGCGCGACCGCATCAACGAGCACTGGATGGCCGAGGGCGTTACCTTCATCGACCCCACGCAGGCCTGGATCGGCCCCGACGCCACCATCGGCCGCGACACCGTCGTGTGGCCGCAGACGCACCTGATCGGCCACGTCACCGTGGGCGAGGAGTGCCAGCTCGGCCCCAACAGCCGTCTCACCGACACCACCGTCGGCAGCGGCTGCATCATCGATGAGACCATCGCCATCGAGGCCGTCATCGAGAACGGCGTCGACTGCGGCCCGCGCGCCTACCTGCGCCCGGGTACCCACATGCTCGACGGCTCCAAGGCCGGCACGCACGTGGAGATCAAGAAGTCCACGATCGGCGAGGGCTCCAAGGTGCCGCACCTGTCCTACATCGGCGACACGACCATGGGCTCCGGCGTCAACGTGGGCGCCGGCTCCATCACCTGCAACTACGACGGCGTACACAAGCACAAAACCGTCATCGGCAAGGATGCCTTCATCGGTTCCGATACCATGATGGTCGCGCCCGCCCAGATTGGCGACGGCGCGCTCGTGGCCGCCGGCTCCGTCATCACTGAGCCGGTCCCGGCAGACGCACTCGGTCTGGGCCGCGCCCGTCAGGTAAATATTGAGGGCTGGGCCGCCGATTATCGCCGCCGCCTGCACGAGGACGACGAGGTATAACGTTTTACCAAGCATCTAAGGAGCCGCTTCCGTGGGGACGGCTCCTTTTTCTATGCTGACCTGCGCGGCCGGATGAGTGGTCGGTTCGTGTCCGTTGACGGTAAAGACGTTATCAAGACTCGATAAACCCCGCCGCGCGGTTACAATGCAACAAGGCATCTATATGGCATTCGATATAAAGGAGAAGGGTAATGCCGATTAATGATCCCGAGAAGTCGGAGAATATGCGCAAGTCCATCCGCGTGTATTCCGGTTCCTCCAACCGTCCCCTCGCTCAGAAGATTGCTGAGTACCTTGGGGTCGAGCTTTCGGGCCTTACGCTAAAGCAGTTCGCCAACGGTGAGATTTACGCCCGCTACGACGAGACCGTCCGCGGCGCCGACGTCTTCCTGATTCAGTCCGTGGCCGGCGGCAACGTCAACGACATGCTCATGGAGCTGCTCATCGCCACCGACGCTGCCAAGCGCGCATCCGCCCGCTCCATCACCGCCGTTATCACCCACTACGGCTATGCCCGCCAGGACCGCAAGGCCGGCCCGCGCGAGCCCATCACCGCCCGCCTCGTCGCCAACCTGCTCGAGCGTGCCGGCGTCAACCGCATCATCACCCTCGACCTGCACCAGGGCCAGATTCAGGGCTTCTTCGATATCCCGGTTAACCACCTGTCCGCGCTGCCGCTGTTTGGCCAGTACTACAACGACATGCACTTCGACACCGACAACCTGGTTGTCGTCTCCCCCGATGTGGGCCGCGCCAAGGCCGCCAAGAAGCTGTCCGACATGCTCGGCTGCGACCTGGCCATCGCCCACAAGGGCCGTCCGCGCCACAACGCCGCCGAGGTCATGGGCATCATCGGTGACATCAAGGGCAAGACCTGCATCATCAACGACGACATGATCGACACCGCTGGCACCCTGTGCGCCAACGTCAAGGAGCTCAAGGCTATGGGCGCCGGCGACATCTACGTCTGCGCCACCCACGGCATCTTCTCCGGTCCGGCCATCGAGCGTCTGAACGACGCCCCCATCGTCGAGTGCCTCGTCACCGACGCCATTCCCGTCGAGGTCGGCGGCAAGATCAAGACCATCTCGGTCGCCGAGGAGTTCGCTCAGGCCATCTCCGCCGTTTACCACGAGGAGCCCGTCTCCACGCTCGTCGGCGGCGACTTCGCGCTGTAGTCGCTCGACCCTCGCATCCCTCCGGAAGCCCCGGACACGCCTGCGGGGTTATCACGCGAACGTCCTCGCCGCTTTGCGGCTGCGGGATGTTCGCTTTGATAACCCCTCCCGGCGTGTCCGGGGCTTCCTGCTGTCTCGGGGCAGCTGTTTTCTGAAATGACTTTGCTGCAACCTTTCCTCGCCTTCGGCGGGCGTGGTAGCCTTTGTCGTTGATTGAACTTTTGTGTAACGAAAGGATGAACATGGCAGCTGCACAGCCGCTTAAGATTCGCATGGTTGCCGGACTTGGCAACCCTGGCGATGAGTATGCCGAGACCCGCCACAACGCCGGTTTTAAGGCGATCGACGAGCTGGCCCGTCAGGCCGGCGTCACGTACTGGAAAAACCAAGCAGGCGCCGAGGTCGCGCTCATCAATATCAACGATGCCGAGGAAGAGGGCGGCAAGCGCCAGATCGTGCTGGTCAAGCCGCAGTCGTACATGAATACCTCGGGTGGCCCCATCTCCAAGCT
>URIJ01000049.1 GCA_900547835.1 uncultured Collinsella sp. | reverse complement strand
GCAATCACCGGCGGCAGCACGTGGGTCGCCACGCTCGAAAACGTACCGATGCAGATTTTGCCGCGCATGAGCCCACGCATCTCATCCACGCGTCGCTGCAAGCGAACGAATTCCTCGCAGAGCGCCTCGACAGCCGGCATGACCTGTCGCCCGTCAGCAGAAAGAGCCACGCCCTCGCGACTGCGGTCGAGCACCTTAAAGCCCCAATCGGCCTCAAGATCGGCCACCATACGGCTCACGCCCGACTGCGAATAGCTCAGCCGCTCGGCGGCGCGCGTAAAACTGCCGGCGTGCACGGTCTCGAGCAGCACCTGCATCTTTTGAATATTCGTTTCCACGACACCCCTCCACCTTTGTATGAGTCTTTGTCATGTTATCCATGCATTATATTCGCTTTTCTTCTAAAGCCAGTTCACCCATAGTGAACATGCTCGGATATAGAAGGGATGTCAGCGCATGAACAACGGACTGTTTACGTACTTAGCAGCCTTGCTATTGTTTGGCTCCAACGGCATCATCGCCGCCGCCATCGCGCTGCCGAGCTCCGATATCGTGCTACTACGCACGTTTTTGGGCGCACTCTCGCTTGTCACCATCCTCGCCATCACCCAACGCCATAAACTGCAGGCGCCATCTCGTCCCCGCGAAGCCGCAGCCCTCCTCCTCTCGGGAGCCGCGCTGGGTGCCAGCTGGATTTTTCTGTTCCGTGCCTACCAGACGATCGGCGTCGGCGTATCCTCGCTGCTGTACTACTGCGGCCCCATCATTGTCATGGCGCTCTCCCCACTCATCTTTGGCGAAAAACTGACCGGCGGCAAAATCGTCGGGTTTATCGCCGTCGCCTGCGGTGCTTTTCTCATTGCAGCACAAGGTCTAGGCGGCAATATGCCCATTGCGGGTATCGTCTGCGGTATCGCCTCGGCATTTTGCTATGCGCTGATGGTCATCGCTAGCAAGGGTGCGCCACACATCGAAGGCCTCGAAAACTCCACGCTCCAGGTGAGCGCCGCCTTTGTGACCGCGCTGGTCCTCACGCTCATCACGCAGGGCGCTCCCTCATTCCTGTCCGCCGGCGTCGCCGCCGGTATTGATTGGCGCGCCGTCGTCATGCTCGGCGTCGTCAACACCGGCATCGGCTGCCTGCTCTACTTTAGTGCTGTCGCCAAGCTGCCCGTCCAGACCGTCGCGGTCGTCGGCTACCTCGAGCCGCTTTCAGCCGTCGTGTTCTCCGCCGTCCTTTTAGGCGAAGCCATAACACCGGTCCGCCTGATGGGCGCCGCGCTTATCATCGGCGGCGCGATTTTTTGCGAACTCGCCGGCAAACGCGCAAACGCCAAGGCTGGCATCGCCCAGACAGTACGTGCTTAAAAAGCCCCTGCTTTGAAATGCTACCTGCGTAGATAAATAATCCCCAGCTGAGGATTATTGTCTAAAATAACCCGATGTGCCAAACTGCTCTTGTATGTATAAAGACGGCATAAAGATTATCTGTCCTAAACAGATAACCGGATGTCTAAGGGAGTCCACGTGGCACACAACAAACTGGAGGCAAGCCCCCAAGACCAGCGTGGTCAAGGCGGGCACGGAGCCATCCCCCTCTCCGCTGGCATGCTGCTCGTAACGCTCGGCGTCGTCTATGGCGACATCGGCACGAGCCCCATGTACACCATGAAATCAATCGTCGCCAACAACGGCGGCATCGGTACCGTCAGCGAGGACATGATCCTGGGCGCGCTTTCGCTCGTCATCTGGACCATGACGCTCGTGACCACGGTCAAGTACGTGGTTATCGCCATGAAGGCCGATAACCACAACGAGGGCGGCATCTTCGCCCTGTTTAGCTTGGTGCGCAAAGTGGCGCCGTGGCTGATCCTTCCCGCCATGATCGGCGGCGCGGCGCTGCTCGCCGACGGCATCCTCACCCCCGCCGTCACGGTTACCACGGCCATCGAGGGCTTGCGCACTATCGAGTGGGGCCACGCGCTTTTGGGTGACGGCCAGACCAACGTAATCATCATCACCATCATCATTATCTGCGGCCTGTTTGCCATGCAGCGCGCCGGTACCTCGTCGATCGGCAAGCTGTTCGGCCCGCTCATGACGCTGTGGTTCCTGTTCCTGGCAGGCGCCGGCCTGTTCAACATGCTCGGCAACCTGTCCATCTTGCGTGCGCTCAACCCCATCCGCGGCATCATGTTCCTGTTCTCGCCCATCAACCACTCGGGCATCATGGTGCTCGGCTTTGTCTTCCTGTCGACGACCGGCGCCGAGGCCCTCTACTCGGACATGGGTCATGTGGGCAAGGCCAACATCTATGCATCCTGGCCGTTTGTTAAGGCGGCCCTTATCCTCAACTACCTGGGTCAGGGCGCTTGGCTGCTCGCCAATAACTCCAACCCCCAGATGCTCGCGATGGATATCGTCAACCCGTTCTATATGATGCTCCCCGAGCCCCTGCGCCCCTTTGCCATCGTGCTTTCGGCCGTGGCGGCCATCATCGCCTCGCAGGCGCTCATCACCGGCTCGTTCTCGCTGGTATCCGAGGCAACGCGCCTCAACCTTATGCCGCATCTGCGCATCCACTACCCCAGCGACACCAAGGGCCAGCTCTATATTCCGCTCGTCAATAACATCATGTGGGTCGGCTGTATCTTCATCGTGCTGCTATTCCAGAACTCCGAGCGCATGGAGAGCGCCTATGGCCTCGCCATTACCGTGACCATGCTTATGACCACCACGCTGCTGACGAGCTATATCGCCGGCATTCTTAAGCACAAGCTGGGCGCCTGCGTCTTCGCCCTGCTCTTCGGTGCCATTGAGCTGTGCTTCTTCGCCTCGTGCCTCACCATGTTCTTTGACGGCGGCTACGTCATGATCTTCTTGGCCTCGCTGCTGTTTGGCCTTATGTATGTGTGGCGCCGCGGCACCGCCATCGAACGCACGCAAACGATCCTGCTGCCCGTCTCCAAGTACATCGATCAGCTCAACCGCCTGCGCAACGACGAGACCTATCCCGTGCTCGCCGACAACCTGGTATTCCTCACCAACAGCCCCGATCCGCTCACACTCGACCGCGACGTGCTCTATTCCATCCTGGACAAACATCCCAAGCGCGCCAAGGCATACTGGTTCATCAACGTGCACGTTACCGCTGAACCCTATACGCACGAGTACTCCGTTGAGACCTTTGGCACGGACTTTTTGTTCCGCGTGCGCCTGGACCTGGGCTTTAAGGTCAACCAGCGCGTTAATGCCTACCTGCGCCAGATCGTTGGCGACTTGATGGCATCGGGTGAGCTGCCGCCGCAGCATCACACCTACTCCATCTACGAGACACGCGGCAACGTGGGCGACTTCCGTTTTTGCATGCTGCGCAAGATGCTTGCCCCCGAAACGGACATCAACCGCAATGACCACCGCGTGATGGCCATCAAGTACGCCGTCCGCCGCGCCTGCGGAAGCCCGGCACGCTGGTACGGTCTAGAGAACTCGGCCATCATCATCGAGTACGTGCCCCTCTTTGCCCGCATGCGTCCGGCCGTTAAGCTCGTGCGCACCCAGGTGCCGCTCGAGGTTCAGATCGAAGAGGCCGAAGAAATGGAAGTCGACATCTTCTCGGACGACTTGGTCAACGGCAACGAGGCCGGTAGAAACATGAACGTCGATCCCACCGAGCTGCTCGAGAGCGTCGCCGATACGCCCGAACAGCAACAGCTCGACGGCCTCGAGAGCGAACAACTCAACGACGTCAACTTCTAGTGACGTCACAAATCAACGACAGCGGCCCTGCACCTCACGAGAGACGCAGGGCCGCTTTGCATTGCAGTAAAGCTAGCGGCTACGAACGGCGTGGCTCGGGAACCACGAGCCTATCGGAGCTCGCGCCCTCGGCATCCATCAGGCTCACGTAGCGAATCGACGGATCCCCATACATCGCGTAGTAATAATTGCCCGTGCGCGCGCTAAAGCATCCGGTGTAGATAGTCTTCTCGAACTTGCCATCGCCCATCCTGGACGCTCCCTCGATCATCACCACGCCCTCGAGCGAGCGGAACATGCGAACGACGTTTTCGGTCTCGCTCTCCTTTTGTGGGTAATTGGCATTGAGGTACGCCGCCTTTACAAAACGGCTCGGCGAATAGCAATCGCCCGGAATGCCGCGCATGCCGGCACCGGCTCCATAGGGCTTAAGCTCGGCGCCACGCCATGTCGCCGTCTGCGGAAAATCGCTTGTGGCGGTGATATAGGTGCGCAGGTTTTCCATGTGCCACGGGAAGGTCGGCTGGTTGGCAAGGGTGTCGACCGGATCGTCGTATACATGCAGGCCGTCAGCCATCATCTCGACCACGATGCTACGCTGGCTGTCGCCGATAATCCAATGGAGCAGCGACACGCCCAGCCCCTCTCCTGCAGATTTGGCGACAATCACCGTATCGCGCAGCGCAGCCTCGACCTCGTCGACCGTCGAAAACGTCGCTGCCACCCACAGGGGAAACTCATAGGCCGCGATATTGTTCTTGCCGTCGACAGGGCCCTCGGCATACTCGGCATAGCCGGGAAAGTTGAGCCCCGCCACAGCCAGACCCGCATCGTTACCACAGTCGAAAAACATGGGATAGTTCTTGTAATCGATGCACATACCGATCACCGCGTGTGCCGCTGTCGCGTCGTCGATAAACGAATACGGAATGTGAAACCCGCGCGGCATCACGCGAACCTGTTGGCCGTAGTCAAAGCTCCAGTCGAGATTGCGGCCCAGATACATGTGGCCAGAATTATCGGTAAATCGAATACTCGTACACATAGCGCCTCCTAGCTTTACGGTCCTGCTAAGGTTATTGTCACCAAACAAAAAGGCGCTAAACACAAAAGCCCGGACATGACAACAATGTCACGCCCGGACCAAAAGAGACGAAGTGCGGTGCTTTGGTCCCCTTAGACCAACTTTCCTAGACAGTGGTCAATCATGTGTTGAATCATTTGTGCCTCGAAGCCCACAAAGTCCTGCTTGCGCTCGCGCATCTTGCCGTCGACGATCTGGTCAAAGGCAACCTTGCACTTGATATAGCGCGTGGACTTGGTGACCTCCTCGTGCGTCAGGCAGCTCTCCTCCATCTTGCTGGCGCCCAGGCCAAACACCAGACGGGGGTTGTAGAGCACGTGGGGCTCGCCGGCATCGTCCAGGTAGACGCAGACCTTCTTGGTAACGCCAATCTGGTTGGCGGCCAAGCAGCCGGCATCATCGAGCGACTTGATGGTATCGATCAGGTCCTGAGCAACCGACTCGTCCTCGACGGTCGCAACCTCGCAACGCTGGGACAGGATAGCCTCGTCGTGGCAAAGCTCTTTAATCATACGTTCCTCCATAGGGGTCGTTGTAACCGCTTAAGTATACGGTACCCACACATTTTCATGCGATAAATACCGTCCGTCTGTTACAAAGCGCCGAACATCAACATGCGAGGAACAGCAAGGTTGTAAAGGCGATATAGTAAATGAGTTCGTGTCAATCGGCCTAAACTCGGGGCCGAACAAGGAAAGGGTATGCATGGACGAACTTTTTCACGTCAGTGAGCGCAAGTCCACAATCGGGACCGAACTCCGCGCTGGACTGACAACATTCCTGGCGATGGCCTACATCATCGCCGTCAACCCCGCGGTGCTCTCGGGCGCTGGCATCGATGCGGGAGCGCTCGCCTGCGCCACCTGCCTGGGCGCCGGCATCATGACCATCTGCATGGGCATCTTCGCCAACCGCCCGCTCGCCTGCGCGTCGGGCTTAGGCGTCAACGCGATGATCGCTGGAATCACCACCACCGTCTGCGGCGGTGACTGGCACGTGGCCATGAGCGTCATCTTCCTCGAGGGTATCGTCATCTTGCTGCTCGTGCTTTGTGGCCTGCGCGAGGCCATCATGGACGCCATCCCGGTTGTCCTGCGTCACGCCATCTCGGTGGGTCTGGGCCTGTTCATCGCCATGATTGGCCTGTGCGATGCCGGCATTATCACCGCTGGCGCCGGTACACTCGTCGGTCTGGGCGACATCACCTCCCCCACCTTCATCGTCGGCATCATCTCCATCGTCGTGACGGTTGCCCTGGCTTCCCGCAACGTGCCGGGCTCGCTGCTCATCGGCATCATCGTCGCCGTTATCGCCGGTATCCCGCTGGGCGTCACCCATGCGCCCGAGGGCCTCATCGCACCGCTCGACTTCTCGACCTTTGGCGCCCCGTTTGCCAGCACCGCCGACGGCAACATGGCCATCGTGAAAGTTCTGACCGACCCGATGCTGCTCGTCGTTGCCTTCTCGCTGCTCATGAGCGACTTCTTCGACACCATGGGCACCGCGATGGCCGTCGCCAAGCAGGGCGAGTTCTTGACCGAGGACGGCAATGTCGAGGACATCCGTCCCATCCTGGTCGTCGACTCCGTGGCCGCTGCTGCCGGTGGCTTTATGGGCGTCTCCTCCATCACTACCTTCGTCGAGTCCACCTCTGGCGCTGCCGACGGTGGTCGCACGGGCCTCACCTCCGTCACCACCGGCGTGCTGTTCATTCTCGCCGCGTTCTTCTCCCCCATCGTCACCATCGTTTCCAGTGCCGCCACCTGCGGTGCTCTGGTCTACGTCGGCTACCTCATGATGAGCGAGGCCTCCGAGATCGACTGGTCCGACGTGTCGCAGGGCTTCCCGGCGTTCATGATTGTCGCCGGCGTGCCCTTCACCTACTCCATCTCCGCCGGCATTGGCCTGGGCTTTATCGCCTACGTGATCGTCGCGCTCTTTAAGGGCGAGGCCTCCAAGATCAAGCCGCTCATGTGGATCGCAGCTCTCGCCTTCCTCGTCTACTTCTTCGTAGCGTAACGGCATAGTCTGCTAAAACAGAACACCAAAGCGCGGAGTCGCATCGAGCGGCTCCGCGCTTTTCTTTTAAAGCCAGGCAACGCACGGACGCGCGATGTATTGCTTCCCAAGTTTTGGACATTTTGCCCTCCAAACGGCACTACCGCCGGCTACATCCTGCAGATATGCTGGGCGTAATCGCATAGGCCCTATGAGGATGGGAGTAACCATGGCCGCCTTGTTCACGACCCCCAAGCGCAATGACAAAACCTCTGGAGCCCATTTTGTCGAGCCCGACGTGCGCCGTCGCACGCTGCTCGCACACGGCAGCTGGCGCCGCGTGACACGCCGCATCGTTGTAGGCGCCGCATGCGCGCTTACGGTGAGCTCGTTGCTCATGCCGAGCATCTCGCTTGCCGCCGAATGGATCGACGTTGGCGGCACCCAGTACAACGCCGGCACTGCAGCGGGCGACGAGGCCGGCACCTGGGCCTGGGGCGGCGCCGACGACATGAAGCTCAACGGCTATAACGGCGGCGCGATCGAGGCAGCGGGCAAGCTCAACGTGAGCTACGAGGGCAACAACACCGTCACTAACGACGACGGCCGCGGCATCAAGGTTAAGGATGGCGCGAACGAGAACGCCGAGCTTAATATTCAGGGCGACGCGTCCAGCACGCTCAACGTGACATCTTTTCGTGACGCCATCACTTCCGTCGGCAACATCAACATCGACGGCGCTGGCACTGTCAACGCCACGAGCACCGAGCACGATGCCATCGATGCCGGGGGCGATGTCACCATCAAGGGCTCGGGAAACGTTAACGCCACGGGCGATTCGGATGGCATCAGGGCCGACGGCAACATCACGATCGACAACAGCGGAACCGTCACCGCCAAGGTCACCGAGGATCAGGGTATCGATGCTAACGAGAACCTCATCATAAAGGGCGGCGGCAAGGTAGAGGCAAGCTCTATCAAAGACAATGCGATTTGGGCCGACGGCAACATCGAGATCTCGGATGGCAGCCAGGTCAAGGCAAGTTCCGAGGAAGACGCCGCCATCGACGGTAAAAACAGCCTCACGGTCACGAACGCTTCCCTCAACGCAAGTGGCGTTGGGTATGGCATCTATGTCTACAAGGGCATCACGCTCGATGGCGCGACCGTGACGGTCCGCGCAAGCTCAGATGGCGGGGAAGTCAGCGCACTCTTCACCGATGAGGACGACATCGTCATCAAGAACGGCTCGACTGTGGATGCGCTCGCAGAAGGCAGGTTCTCGGTTGCAATCTCCACCAGTAATTTCTACTCCGGCGAAGCGGGTGGCCATATCTACATCAGCGACTCCGTTGTCAAGGCCATAGCCCGCTATGCCGAGACCGGCGGCGACGGCCCCGACCACTACAGTGCAGGCCAGGATGGCGAAACTAACCCTCAGCCCCGAGGCATGAACATCGGCATCTTTGCTCAGACCAAGGAGGGCATCACGCCCGCAACCATTTCGATTCTCCGCAGCAAGGTCACGGCCGAGGGAGACACGGCGGCAATCTTCGCCCTTGCCATGAGCGCGGATGGTAAGGCGATTGGCACCATCGAAATCGAAGGAGCCACCATCCAGACGCCTGAAGGCGGCAAGGTCATTGACTATCGCAACAAGGAAGAACTCAGCGACGGCATCGTCTACGAGGCGGGTCAAACCATCGGCACGGGCGACGCTGTGATCGACTCCCCCTATAACGAAGCTGTCGCCAAGAGCACGGTCATCGCGCCTCCCGAAGAGACCAAACCCGGGGAAAAGCCCGGCGAGACCAAGCCGGGTTCCAAGTCTAAGAGCGCGAAGACAACCAAGACCGTTGCAGTTGCAGCCACGGGAGCCAAGATCGCCGGCAAACTCGCAGCGACCGGCGACGCCTCGAGCGCAGCCATCGTGGCAGCCGCCCTTGCGGGAACAGCCGCCATCGCCGCGGGCGCCGTGGTGAGCCGCAAGCGCTCGTAAACACTTTTTCGCACGGGACGGGTGGATCGCGGCCCTTGCCTTCCTCGTCTACTTCTTCGTAGCGTAAGGGCAAGGCTGCAAAAGCTGAACAATAAAGCGCGGAGTCGCCATGCGGCCCCGCGCTTTTCTTTTAGCGCCGGTCCCTGCGCCGGCGTGCGGCCTATTTCTCCCCCATTTTGGCCATTTTGCCCTCCAAACGGCACTACCGCCGGCAACATCCAGCAGATACGCTGAATCTAGTCGTATAGGCCCTATGAGAACGGGAGCAACCATGGCAGCCTTGTTCACGACCCCCAAACGCAATGACACTACCGCCGGAACCCATGTTGCCGAACCCGACGTTCGCCGTCGCATAGGACTCGCGCACGGCAGCTGGCGCCGCGTGACGCGCCGCATCGTCTGCGGCCTGGCCTGCGCGCTCACGGTGAGCTCGCTGCTCATGCCGAGCGTCTCGCTCGCAGCGGAATGGGTCAAGGTCGGCGGCAACAAGTACAACACCGCGGCGAGCGACGAGGCCGGTACCTGGTCGTGGGACGGCGCCGACGACTTGAAGCTCAACAACTATAACGGCGGCGAGATCCAGGCCGCAGGCAAGCTCAACGTGAATTACTCAGGAACCAACATCGTCACTGCCGAATGGATCGAAAGCATCAACGTTTCTCATGGCACTAACGAGAATGCCGAGCTCAATATCCAAGGCGACGAGGGCGGCACGCTCAGCGTGACATCTACTGAGGACGCTATCCTCTCCACGGGTAATATCAACATCGACGGAGCCGGATCCGTCAACGCCACGAGCACTGGGTTTGATGCCATCAATGCCGGAGGTGATCTCGCTATCAAAGGTTCGGGCAACGTCAACGCCACGGGTGCATCGGATGGCATCAGGGCAAACGGCAATATCACGATTGACGACAGCGGAGCCGTCACCGCCAGGGCTACCAAGGACAAGGGTATTGGAGCCGACAAGAACCTCACCATCAAGGGTGGCGGGACCGTCGAGGCAAGCTCAGCCGATGGTGAGGCCATTTGGAGCGGCGGCAACATCAATATCTCGGACGGCAGCCAGGTCAAGGCGAGCTCCGAGAAAGACGCCGCCGTCGAGGCCAAGGGCAGCCTCGCAGCCACAAACGCCTCCCTCAACGTAAACGGTGTTGAATATGGCGTCTATGCCCACAAGGGCATCACCCTCGATCATGCAAACGTGACGGTCCGTGCAAGTAAAGGCAGATACGGTGGCGCCAACGCCCTCTTCACCTACCAGGACGACATCGTCGTCAAGAACGGCTCCACCGTGGACGCGTTTGCGGAAGGCGAGGTTTCGGCTGCATTCTCCACCAGAAACGATCGACCCAACGAGGAGGGTGGCCACATCTACATCAGCGACTCCGTTGTCAAGGCCATAGCCCGCTATGTCGAGAACGGCGACGGCCCCATCCCCTACAGCGAAAACCAAGATGGCGAGACGAGGCGCGAACCCCAAGGCGAGAACATCGGCATCATCGCCCAGACCAGCGAGGGCGTCACACCCGCAGTCATCTCGATCATCCGCAGCAAGGTAACGGCCGAAGGAGATACAGCGGCAATCTTTGCCCGTGCCATGAGCGCTGACGGCAAGACAATCGGCACCATCAAGATTGAGAACGCCGCCATCCAGACGCCCGAAGGCGGCAAGGTCATTGACTATCGCAAGCTCCGTGACGGCATCTACGAGGCAGGCCAAGCCATCGGCACGGGCGACGCCACGGTCGACTCCCTCTATATCAAAGCAGTCGCCAAAAGTACGACCATCGCACCTCCCGAGGTAGCCAAGCCGGAAGACCCCAAGCCCGACGAGACCAAGCCCGCAGAAAGCAAGCCCGCGGAGTCCAAGCAGAACCCCAAGCCTGAGGGCTCAAAGCCGACCAAGGCCGTTGCGGCTTCAACCACGAAAGCCAAGACTACCGGCGTGCTCGCGGCAACCGGCGACACCTCGGGTGCGGCCATCGTGGCAACCGTCCTTGCGGGAACAGCCGCTATCGCCGCAGGCACCATGGCGAGCCGTAAGCGTTCTTAGACGCCTCTGCGCACATGGCAGCTCCCGCGAAGGCCCCGAGCCCCAGCACCGTTTAACAACGCCACCGCCGAGCTCCCCTCCGGCGGTGGCGTTTTCCATATGCGTCCGCAGGGGATGCACGAGATTGTCTTTGGTCTAGCCCAACCGGCATACGCTGGCGTGCGACAATTGGGGCTGCCGATATCACAACACTGAGAGAAGCCCGTCATGGAAGCGCATCAAAAGCAGATAACCGTTTATTCGAATCATACGGAAAGCGCGCCTGTCATCTACCTTCCTGTGGTCGTGGGCGACGGCAGCGAGGTTTATAAGTGTTGCCGAGAGCTCGACTGTCCGCCATTCGCCCTCGTCACCATTGGCGGGCTCGATTGGAATCGCGAGCTGAGCCCCTGGGCATGCGACGGGACCGTACGCGATGCCGAGCCTTTCGGCGGCCAAGCTGCCGATTTTCTTGATGAGCTGCTGAATCAGATAATCCCCCAGGTCGAGTCGTCGCTTCCTCAGCCGCCCACCTGGCGCGGCATTGCCGGCTACTCGCTCGCGGGCCTCTTCGCACTCTGGTCCCTCTGGCAAACCGACGCCTTTGACCGCGCCGCGAGCGCATCGGGGTCGCTATGGTTTCCCGACTTTGTCGACCGTGCCAGCACGGCCCCTTTTGCCGGCAGCCCGCAAGCCGTCTACCTGTCACTCGGCAAAAAGGAAACCAAGACGCCCAACCGCATGATGCGGCATGTACTCGACGACACACGCGCGATGGAAGCGTTGCTCGTCGAGCGCGGCATTCCAACAACGCTGGAGCTCAACCCCGGCAATCACTTTGCCCAAACCGACTTACGCATGGCCCGCGGCATCCACTGGATACTGACGCATTAAAAATGGTGCCCACACGCATATACGCATGGGCACCATATCTTGTTTTAGCTGAACGCAGCTGCTACTCAGCAGCCTCCTCAAGCTCGGAGACATCAAACTCAAAGTCGTTACCCGGCAGGATGGCGTTGAGCACGATGCCCACCAGTGAGCCCACGGCAATGCCGGACAGCGAAATGGTCACGCCGCCCAGCTCCAACACGATGGCGCCGGCGGTGCTGTACGCGATGCCGAGCGAAAGCACGAGCAC
>URIJ01000048.1 GCA_900547835.1 uncultured Collinsella sp. | reverse complement strand
CGACTCGCACTTAAAGGCGACGCGAATCGTCGAAAAGATCAGCAGCACGTACAAGCACAGCAGCAAAAAGGAACCGCAAAAGCCAAAGGTCTCGGATAGGAAGGCGAAGACAAAGTCGGTGTGGAACTCAGGCAGAAAGCCGCCGGCCGACTGCGTCGCATGGCCCAAACCCTTACCAAAGAAGCCACCCGAGCCGACCGCGATCAACGACTGCTGCAGGTTGTAGGCATCGTCCGAATCGGCATTATCGGGGTCGATAAAGACCGTCAGGCGGTTCATCTGATACTGCTTGATGAGCACATCGTGGCCGAGCAACGAATCAAAGACCGAATCGAGCGCCAGGACGAGGGCCACCAGGCCCACGAGCAGGGCCAGGGTCGACAGCACCCATTCGCGGCGTGCACCGCTCATGCAGATGACGATGGCGCCCGAGACCAGCACGACCAGGCCCGAGCCCAGGTCGCCCATGGCGACGACGGCCAAAAACGGGATGGACAGCATGCCGCAGAGCTTAACGTAGTCGCGAACGGTATCGATGCGGCCGTTATACTGCGAGCCAAGCGTGGCGATAAAGAAGATGGTGATGAGCTTGGCAAGCTCAACCGGCTGGAATGTCAAGCCGATACCGGGAATCTTGATCCAGCCCGTCATGCCCAGACCGCCTGTATAGGACAGACCCGGAATCTTGGGTGAGAAGATAACGATCAGGTCGATGACGAGCAACGCTGTCGAGAAATTGGAAATACCGCGCAGGTCGGTACGCCAGACCAGCACCGCCAGCACCGCCCCGATGCCAATTCCCAGAAGATGACGTGAGAACGAAGCATCGGCCTTAAACTGCGAAGCCGACCAGATAATGATGGCACCGTAGGCGACGAGCGCCACTGTAGCCACGAGCACACCGATATGCACCTTTTGGCGAAACGTGCCGCGCGAGGCCGAAAGTTGCTTGTTGACGCGGTCCAGGCTGCTGCGAGAGCCGGTCTTGGTTGAACGGAACAGATCCGCCGGAGAAAAATCCATCGCAACCTCCTATCGAACCGAAGAATCGCCCGAGGCCGAAGAGGTATCGGGCTCGTCATAAATCACGCCGAGCACGTCGCGCACGACATGCATCGCGGTATCTGAGCCACCGCCGCCCTGCTCCAGGACGGTAGCGATGACATACTTGGGATCATCGGCCGGTGCATAGGCGCAGAACCACGCGTATTCGTCCTCGCCACTTTTCTCGCCCGTGCCCGACTTGCCGTATACCTGCGGCGTCAGGGTGCCAAAGTGAGCCGCCAGGGACGTCGATGCCGTGTAAATCACGTCGTGCATGCCGTTGCGAACAAGAGCCAAATCCGAATCGCTGTTGATCTTGGCCTCCAGGCGCTTCTTCTTGCCTTTGCCGTTGTACTTATAGGCATCGCCGTCGCCATCACGCGACACGGCAGACAAAAACACGTGAGGCACGTACTGCTTACCGCCGTTGGCGAGGCCCATGTAGGCGCATGCCATCTGCAGAGGCGTCACCAGGATGTCGCCCTGGCCGATGGCAATGTTGGTCATATCGCCGGCATTCCACTTGCGGTCCTCGGCAGAGGCGTCGGTAAAGTACGACTCTTTCCACTCGGCATCGGGAATACGGCCCGCGCCCTCACTCGGCAGATCGATACCGCAGGTCTTGCCTAGGCCCCAGCGACGAAAGACCTCCTGCAGGCCCTCGGAATGTTGCTCGTCATAAAAGAACGCCTTGCCCATATCGTAGAAGACGGGGTCGCACGAGTTGGCAATACCCGACTGCAGCGTCATGGTGCCGTGTCCAGACGTCAACCAGCAGCGCTTGCCCCAAGCCTTGCCCAAGCCCGTCCAATAGCCCGTGCAGTTGGTTGTCTGCGTTGAAGTGTAGGTTCCAAACTCAAGACCGGCCAGTGCCGAGAGCGGCTTGATGGTCGAGGCCGACATGTACTGTCCGCTAATGGCGCGGTTGAGCAGCGGGTGCGAACCCTTGTCATCATTGAGCTCGGTCCACACGTCATTTGAGACGCCGCCGATAAAGACGGACGGATCGAACTTGGGCTGGCTCGCCATGCCCAGGATCTCGCCATTGTTGGGATCGAGACACACCACAGCGCCGTTGCCGGCATTGCTGTAGCCAGTGGTCTTGGCAAGCTCGATGGCGCTCGCCAGCGCCGTCTCACAGGCCTGTTGGATCTTAAGGTCGAGCGTGAGCTTAATGTCGGAGCCGGCCTTCGCGGGCACGGCGCCGGCCTGACCGGTCACATTGCCCGAGGCATCGACCTTGACGGTCTGCTCGCCACGAATACCCTGCAGCAGGTTTTCGTAGTAGCTCTCAACGCCCGCCTGGCCCACGATATCGCCCGACTGGTACGTAATCTTGCCAGCAGAAGCATCATCATCGCCAGAGGTTTTCTTATTCTGGGCCTCGAGCTGCTCGGAGGTAATGGTGCCGGTATAGCCTAAGATATGGCATGCCGTCTCGCCGTATGGATACTGGCGCTCGGTACGCTCGGCAATCTTGACGCCCGGGAACTCGCCGGCGTGCTCCTGAATATAGGCAACCGTGGAGCGACGGACGTCCGTCGCGATGGTATGCAGGCTCTGAGCGCCCTCTGTATTGTCCTGAATATTGCGAAGGACCGCCACGTAAGGCATTCCAAGCACGTTGGCAAGATGGCGAACCAGAACCTCATCCTCGGCAAGGTCGCGGTAGGCCACGACAGCAAGTGAGGGACGGTTCTGGACAAGTGCCACGCCATTGCGGTCGAGGATGCGGCCGCGCACAGCGGGTGTGGTAACGGTGCGAGTCTGATTACTATTGGCCTGCTTCTCGTAATAGTCCGACGAGACCATCTGCATGCCCCACAGCTTGACGGCAAGCGCCGCAAACATCGCGCCCACACCCGTGGTGAGGATGGAGAAGCGGCCCTTAAAGGCGGTCGCCGCGGTATTGCCCTCGCCCTCGGTGGCGCGCGGGGCCGTTCCATGCTGCGTATCGTAGGTAAAACGGGAATCGCCGCGACGCATGATGACCAGCGCGACCACGATGGCCACAACCAGCACGATACCGGCGATAATAACCGTCAACTGGGAAGACATCTACGGGCCTCCCCTATTTGAGCTTGCGGGTCTTGGGCTTAAAGCGCATGCCCGTCTGGCGTCCGCCACGTGCGGAGAATCCATAACCGGACTGCGGCACGACGCCGGACATCAAAAACGGAATGGCAACCAGACCCGTCAGGATCGAGGACGGCAGCGCATGGCCGAAGATCGCCACGACAAAGCTCGTCTCCAAACCCATAAACAGCAAGATGATGCTGTAGATCACATTAATGACGAGCGCAAAAGCGCCCACAGTGACGCCGCGCGCACTCGGGGTACCGCCCGTCTGACCGACGGCGCTGTGCACCAGGGCAAAAGAACCCACGGTCAGCAGGAGCGACATAACGCCCACCGGCACGGCAGCGGAAAGGTCATAGAACAAGCCGCTGCAAAAACCGCACACGACGGCACGGGTCGGGTCGCCCGAGAACACGCTTAGGCACACCAGGATAATCATGAAGTTGACGCGACCGCCCGCAATGGAGATCTGCGGTGCCAGGCCTGCCTGCAGCAGCACGCACACAATGGCGGCGATTACAAACGTGCGGGAGCTCATCCCCTGCTCGTGTAGATCCATGGACATGCCCCCTATTCGCTCGAGCCGGAATCGGTCGTCTCGGACGTGTCGGAACTGTCATCCGGGCTCTCGTCCTTCGTCTTGGTCGCAGCATCGCGCGACGTTCCCTGCGGCGTGCTGTTGGCCGTGTTCACGTCCTCATCCGAGGCCGACTGTTCGTCGGTCAGCGAGGTAATGACCAGCACTTCCTCGTTGTTCTCGGCCGTCGTCTGGGCGCGCACCACAATGGTGTAGTACACGTCGTTAGCCGATTTCTCAACAGACGAGACGGTGCCGAGCGGTAGACCCTTGGGGAACACACCGCCAATGCCCGAGGTCACGATGATGTCGCCAACCTTAACGTCGGAGTCGACGCTCACGTACTCAAGACGCAGCGTGCCGTCAGCCTGACCCTGCAGCATGCCCTGGGCGCGCGTGTCCTGCACCATAGCGGACACGCCCGAGTTCTCATCGCCAATCAGGCGCACGGTGGACGTCTTGGCCGAGACCTCGATAATCTGGCCTATGACACCGGCAGAACTCGTCACAGGCATGTTGATGGTAAGACCGTCGGCAGAACCCTTATCGATGGTGACGGTCGAGGTCCAGGCATCGCCCGAAGCGCCGACGATACGAGCTGCGGTTGATTTGAGGTTGTAGGTCGACTGCAGGCCGACCAGCCCCTCCAGTCGCTCGGCGGTCTTTTGAGCCTCGGAGAGCTCGGCAACCTTAGAGGTCAGTTCCTCGTTTTGCTTCTTAAGCTCGTCAAGCGTGTCCTGCGACGCCGTAAGGTTAGAGAACACGTTGCCGATCGCATTGAAGGGAGCCGCCACAGCCGAGCCCACAAAGCGCACCGGCGAGGTAATCGTCGTCACGCCCGAGCGCACGGCATGAATCGGTCCTGCCTCGCCCTCGCGGATGTAAAACGTGAGCAGCAACACCGAAATCAGGCTGAAAACAATCAACGGGCGCATACCCGTTGATTGTCGCTTGGTATTCAGATTTGTGGAGAAACCCGAAGATCGTGCCAAATGGAATCCACCTTTTGGAAATTAAGCATTGGTCTGGACGAAGCCGCCATCAAACGCATTGGCCTCGAGCACGCGGGCGCAGCCGTTAACGACGTTATCGAGCGCCGTAGGACTGACGTTGACCGAAACACCGGTCTCATCGCGCAGGCGCACGTCGAGACCGCGCAGCAGCGCGCCGCCACCAGTCAGCAAAATGCCGTAGTACATAAGGTCCGAGGCAAGATCGGGCGGCGTAGCGTCGAGTGCGTCCTTGACGGCCTTGGCCATCTCGTCGAGCGGCTTGTTGAGTGCGCGACGAATCTCCTCGCTCTCGATGCGCACGGTCTTGGGCAGACCGGTGATCACGTCGCGGCCGTTGACCTCGACGTCGAGCTCATCCTTGAGCGGCACGGCGGAGCCGACCTTGATCTTGATGTCCTCTGCCGTACGCTCGCCGATGGCCAGGTTGTAGGCATCACGAACGTGCGTGAGGATGGCCTGATCGAACTCGTCGCCGGCAATACGGATGGACTGCGAGACGACGATGCCGCCCATAGCAATAACGGCAACCTCGGTGGTACCGCCGCCGATGTCGATGACCATGGAGCCGGTGGGTTCCTCGACGGGCAGATCGGCGCCGATAGCGGCAGCCATGGGCTCCTCGATCAGGTAGGCCTGGCGAGCGCCAGCCTGGATCGTGGCCTCAAAGACAGCACGCTTCTCGACCGACGTGACGCCGGAGGGAACGCAGACGACAACGCGCGGACGCGGGGTCCACGGATAGCGCTTCTCGGACGCCTTGTCGATAAAGTAGCGAAGCATGGCCTCGGTAACATCGAAGTCGGCGATGACGCCGTCCTTCAGGGGACGAACGGCCACGATGTTGCCGGGCGTACGGCCGAGCATGCGCTTTGCCTCGATACCGACCGCCAGGATGCGCTCGTCGTTCTTGTCGATGGCGACTACAGAGGGCTCGCGAATGACAATGCCCTTGCCGCGCACGGAGACAAGCGTATTTGCGGTGCCGAGGTCGATGGCAAGATCGCCCGCATAGCTACCGAAGAACATATCCATCAAAGAAAACAACGCAACTCCTGATGTGTTGGATGATTGCTGGAAAACTACTAGCTCATCATACTAGCGCAAGCCCGGCACCTCACTTGCGGTGAAGCGCCGGGCAAAGCTAAATCCCATAAGGTCACTACTGGTTGTCAGCAGCCGAGAAATCCATATCAAGCGAAGAAACGGCCCAGCCGATATGGTTGTCGGAGCGCACGAATTTGACGGTGTACTCCTGCTCGCCGCCCTTGGACAGCGATGCCTTCACCTTGGCGGTCGTCTCGGTCATGGACTGATCCATGCCCTCGACGGACACGGTGGCACCCTGCGGAATCGAGGAGATGATCATCGACTTAGCGTCCTCGGACAGGCTCGAGGCCAGGCAAGACTCGGCCTTTGCGGCGTCACCGTCGCCGGCAGCCTGGAACAGATCGGTAACGACAGACTCCTGAGACGGGAAGCCAAAGCCGCGCGTGTAGGCAAAGCCCAGACCGCCCGCGGCGATCAAAATGAGCAGAAGCAGCACGATGAAGACTTTGAGACCCGTGTGGCGATGGCGACGACGGACCTTGGCCTGCTTACGATCCTGACGGTCCTGCTGGACCATCTCGGACTCGGACAGCGTAAAGAAGCCGGTGTCCGAGGGATCGGGCATAAACTGACCGGTCGCGCCCGTAGGATCGAGCGGATCGACGGCAGGAGCGTCCATCGCGGGCGCCGGAGCCGTGGCCATAGCCGTCTGGGCAGACAGCGCGGCAAGCGAATCGTGCACGCGGGCAAGCTCATCGGCCTGCTCGGAGGTGAGCTGGTAGATGCCATCGGCAGTAGCGGCGTTAAAGGCGTCGAGTGCGTCGGAGGGACGGCCGGCGGCAGAAAGCGCCTGACCCATGCCGGCGTTGAGCGCACGCGTATCGTCGCGGGGGCCGGCAAAGTCGATAGCCGTGCGGTAGGTCTCCACGGCATCCGCCGGACGGCCGAGCTTAATGAAGCAACGACCGAGCTCGCCGAGTGCGGCGGCAGGAGCCGGATTGGCGCCGTCGATGGCAGCCTGACGGAAGGCGGTTCCTGCGTTGGCATAGTCGCCCGACTGGAACAGCGCGTTACCCAGGCCCAGATAGGCCTTGAACGGCGTGGCATAGGAAGCATCCTGCGTAGCAGCAGAGAACGCCTGAGCGGCCGTCGTGTAGTCGCCCACGGCGGCAAGCGCCTTGCCGCGGTTGGTGAGCAGCGCGCCGCGCTTGCCGTAGGTGCCGTCGTTGAGGGCGGCGGCATAGGCCTCGGCGGCCTCGGCATACATGCCCAGGTGCATCAAGGCGTTGCCACGAAGGTGATCGGCCTCGCCCATAATCTCATCGGGAGTCTTTGCCGCCCCAAGCATCTGGGCTGCAGCGGAAAAATCACCCGCGCGGTAAGCGGCGCGGCCCTGTTGGATCAGCTGGCTATTCAAGGAAGTCCCCTTTACTCGTGAACGATCTCGACATGGACGATCTCGTCGCCGGCACGCAGCTGCGAAATCACATCGAGACCCTCGACCGTGGTACCAAAGACGGTGTAACCGGAATCGAGGTTATGCTGGGCGCCCAGGCAGAAGTAGAACTGCGAACCCGCGGAATCGGGGTCCATGGAGCGTGCCATGGCAAGGGCGCCATCGACATGGCTGTTGCGCGGATTGGTGGCAAACTCGCCCTTGATGCAGTAGCCGGGGCCACCGGTACCGGGCATGCCGTCGGGGCCCTCAAGACCGGCGGCGACGTCGGCGCCGGACATATCGCGGGTATTGGGGTCGCCGCCCTGGATGACAAAACCGGGCACATAGCGATGGAACTTAAGGCCATCATAGAAGCCCATCGTAGAAAGCTCGCAGAAGTTCGCGACATGAATGGGAGCGCCCTCGCCGTCAAACTTGACCTTGATGGTACCCTTCGACGTCTCGATAACGGCGCACTCGTCGCCGGCAAGCTGATACTCGGGCGTGTAGAGCTCTTTCTTAAAACCAAACATGTGGTTCCTTCCTCGTGCGTTTAAAGCATATTTGTACGAATTGTAGCAATAAGCACGGGCTTACATCAATTGCGCACGTAGGTTATGCCGACTATGGCGAACTAATTTTAGAAACGCTGCTGCGGCTTCCAGGAACCCACATTGGCGTCGTACTGGTTCAGCGCGCTGTTGCCACCCTGCGCGATGGGCGCCAGGATCTCGCTTTGGTGGGAACTCATCGACTCGCCATCGGGAATGGCCAGCGAGATGTCCCAGCTCTGGCAGATCACGTCGACGCGCTCATACATCCACTCGGCAAGCTGCTTTAAGTGGGCAATGTCGTCCGCATAGACCGTATCGTCCTGGTACTTAAGGTTGCTGAGCTCATCTTGCGTCTTTTTGATCTGGTCGCGCAGGGCGTAGGCACTCTGCGACAGCTCCTGACGGGTGGACAGCGGCGTTCGGAGATAGCCGTTGTTAAAGGAATCGATGACCTCGCCGATCTGGTCCTCGTCAGCGTAGGACACGATGGTCTGATACAGACCGTCGAGCCTGGTATAGAGCTGATCATCGGTGAGCACGGTTTCTTCCTGGACCACCTCGGCAGAATCGTCCTGCTTGGTATCGTCCTCAGTGGCCTCGCCCTTTTGGCGCGTGGGGAAGGTCGTCTGCGCGGCCTGGCCAAACTGGTCGTAGAAGCCAGGCATGACACCCATGGGATCGGTCGTCACGAACCAATAGGCACCGCCGCAAACGACGGCAAGGACCGCGATGACGATAAGCGGCTTGGGAATATGACGCTTGTGCTTGTGATAGGCATCCTCGTCGGGGTGCACTTTGCGCTTGGGTTTTTGAGCATCGTCATGCAGGGAAACGGGCGTGGGAATATCGACCTTGGGGATACCGAAATCCTTATCGAAAGCCGGCAGCACGCAGGTCTCATTGGGGTCGGCGGCGTCCGAAAGCACCGCAGCGGCAGAGGCCGGCGCATGCGGCACCTCGGTATCGATCTGCTCTTGCGTTAGGCGCGGAAAGCCCGCCGTGCGGCCCGCTGCCAGGTCGGATGCGGCCGCGTCCTCGGAGAGGATACCCGGAGCGGGGCGTCCGCATTTGGGGCACGTACGATCATGCGGAGAAAGACGGGCACCGCAGCCCTCGCAGAACACGAACTCGGTGTGCTCGGGGCCATCGCCCGGACCCACATAGGCGTTGCAGTAGGGGCAGAACGAGGCGCCGTCCTCGATAGTCTTAAGGCAATGCGGGCAGATCACGGCATCCTCTTTTCGAAGCAATTCAAACAATCGAGGTTAGAGCATAACATCGCCACGGCCCCACAGGAGCAAGGCACCAATTCAACATCGCGAGGGCGCGTAGTTACTTCTTCTTTTTGCTTGGCATTGAGACTTTGATGCCTTGGGCGGACTTGGTCACGCGAGAGCGCTTGGCTCCGGTACTCTTCTTTTTCTTGGGCTGGGCCTGGGCCACGCCCTCGAGTGCGCGGACCTCGGCCTCGCGAACGGTGCGAGCTTCGCGGCGCTGCGCCATGTCGGCGGCGACGCGCTTGGCAAAACGCTCGGCCGTCGAACCCGTCGAGCTCACCTTGCCGCCACCGCGACCTAGGTGGACGCGCACACCGCGGCCAAAACCAGTTGCGGCATGACGACGACGCGGCTTGAGCGAATCCATCATCGTGGCGAGCTTAAAGAACACCGAGCAGGTAAAGACCACGATGACAGCCAAGATAACCATCTGGCCCATCGACAGGTTGGCAATAGACAGCAGCTCCGGGAATCCGATAACGCCCACCAAGATGCCAGCGACTACAAACACAAAGAGCACCACGCGCAAGGGCGTGAGAGGCTGCGAGATGCGCCAGATCAGGCTGACGCTCGCCGCGCACGACGTAAGCAGACACATCGTAGACAGTGTGAGCTGGCTAAAGCCAAACACGCGCGCCACAAAGATATCGAGCGCCGCAGCCAAAATGACCGCAATCGACGCCGGCAGTGCACGCTTGAGCACGTTGGTCAAAAACGCACCCTTCACGCGAGCATTGTTGGGCTCCAGGCCCAACACAAAGCCCGGCGCGCCGATGCAGAAGAAGTTGATGAGCGTCATCTGAATCGGCTCGAAAGGGTACGGCGGCAGCGCGATGCACAGCGCCGCCAGGCCCATCGAGAACAGCGTCTTGGTCAAGAACAGCGAAGCCGAACGCTGCAGGTTGTTGATGGAGCGACGGCCCTCGGCCACCACGGCGGGCATCGAGGCAAAATCGTTGTCGACGAGTACGATCTCGGCCACGTTGCGCGCAGCATCGGAACCGGCGGCCATGGCCACGGAGCAGTCGGCCTCCTTGAGCGCCAGCACGTCGTTGACGCCGTCGCCCGTCATGGCCACGGTGTGCTCGCGGCGCTTGAGCGCCTGCACGAGCTCGCGCTTCTGCTGCGGGGTCACACGACCAAAGACATGGTAGCGGTCCACTGCGGCATCGAGCTTGGCCGGCGTATCGAGCGTCGTGGCGTCCACATAAGCGTCCGCCCCCGGCACGCCCACAACGCGCGCGATCGACGACACCGTACGCGGGTCGTCGCCACTGATCACGTTGAGGGTCACGCCCTGCTCGTTAAAGTAGCCGATGGTCTCGGCCGCCGAGGTACGAATCTCGTCGCGGATGGTCACAAAGCCCACGGGCTCGGCCTCGCCCACCATATCGCCATCAGGCGTAAAGCCGTCAACGCGCGCCACCACGAGCACGCGGCAGGTATCGGCAAGCTCGACGACACGGTTCTCGACCTGCGAAAACGCACGCTCCGAAAGCACAAACTGCGCAGCGCCCATCACATAGGAGCCCTGCGCAAACGAAGCGCCACTCCACTTTTTGGAGGACGAGAACGGAATGACCGACAGCGGCTCAGACACCTCGACCGGGCGATCGGCGTAATAGTTGAGCAGCGCCTGGCAGGTCTCGTTGGCATCGGCCGAAGTCGCACGCGCCACGTTAGCCAGCGCAAAATCGAGCACCGTGGTATCGACGGGAACGGCGGCGTCGCTCTCCCCCGCACCCATACCCTCGACCGGCAGCGGATACGTGCCCTCGACCTCCATGCGACCCGACGTGATGGTGCCCGTCTTGTCCAGGCACAGCACGTCGACGCGCGCGAGCGTCTCGATGCAGTAGAGCTGCTGCGCCAGCACCTTGCGGCGGGCCAGGCGCACCGTGGCGATGGCGAGCACCGACGAGGTCAGCAGCACCAGGCCTTGCGGGATCATGCCCAGCAGGGCACCCACCGTGGACAGCAGCGCCGACGAAGGCACATGGCCAGCCAACAGCTCGGAGAAGCACCACGAAAGCGCGCTATCGCCCGGGGTTCCCGCGGCATCCCACAGTTCGCTCACACTCGAGGCAAAGAGCGCCAAGCCAAGCGGAATCATGATAATGCTCGCAAAGCGCACGATGGCGTTGAGCGCGTTCATGATCTCGGAATTGACCTTTTTGACGTACTTGGCCTCGTTATTAATTTTGGCCACGTAGTTGTCGGCGCCGACATGAATCACGCGGGCGCGCAGCAGGCCCGAGTCGATAAAGCTGCCGCTCATGAGCTCGGAACCGGGCTGCTTCTTAATAAGGTCGCTCTCGCCCGTCAGCAGGCTCTCGTTCACGAGTGCCTCGCCCGAAACCACCACGGCGTCGGCGGGAATCTGGTCGCCGCGCCCCAGACGGATGATGTCGTCGAGCACGATCTGGTCCAGGTCGAGCTCCACCTCGGCGCCGTCGCGCACCGCGATGGCCTTCTTGGAGGTCAGCAGTGTGAGCTTATCGACCATCTTCTTGGAGCGCATGGACTGGATGACACCGATGGCGGTATTCAAAAACACCACAAACAGGAACGTCAGGTTCTTAAACGAACCGGTCAGCAACACCAAAATCGCCAAGACAGCGTTAATCAAGTTAAACAGCGTGCAGAGGTTCTCGATAATGAGCTCTTTGACCGATTTGGTCTTAAGCTCCATGTTGCGGTTGATCTTACCGGCGGCGATGCGCTCCTCGACCTCGGCGGTCGAAAGCCCGCGCTCGATATCCGTTGCTGCCATACCACGTCCCATCACGTCGCGTCGGTATAAGAAAAACCGCCCGGACCATGCGAGGTTCGGACGGTCTCACGTTCGATGGTGCCCCATGTTGGATTCGAACCAACGGCCTTCTGCTCCGGAGGCAGACGCTCTAATCCCCTGAGCTAATAGGGCGAACGGTTGGCATTATACCCAAGTGCGCCACGGGCTAACAAAAGAATAGAAAAAGCTTTGCAATTACGTGGGAGACACGGCGCAGAGGCTCACCTTAGAACGCAAAAGTGAAACAATTTTTAAAATTTTTATATCTAATTTTGGATTATTCGCATAACCACTATACTTTCAAGCATTT
>URIJ01000047.1 GCA_900547835.1 uncultured Collinsella sp. | reverse complement strand
AAGGAAGAGAACGATGGATAGCAAGAAGAAAAAGCGCTACGGCATCGTTGCCGCCCTGCTGCTGCTGGTGCTGGCTGCCGGTGTGGGCACCTACGCCTGGCTGACAGCTACCGATACGGAGACCAATGAGTTCACGGTCGGTAATATCGGCAAGCCCGAAGTGAAGCCCGACCCTGATCATCCGGACAAGCCCGGCACTGATCCCACAAACCCCTCAGTGGATGGTTATCTGTTCGAGACCCTGTGGAAGAAAGATTCCAAGATGATTCCCGACACCGATATTGCCAAGAACCCCAACGTTGGTATCGGCAAGGACTCTGATGAGTCCTATGTGTTCATCTACGTGAAGAACGCAATTGTGAAGACAGACGCCGAAAACGCCCTTGCCAAGATTCCGTATTTCACCATTGGAAATAACTGGAAGATGGTTGAGGGGGAATTTGAAGGTAAGGCTGTGACCAACGGCACTTCGGGCCAGTACGTGAGTGGTCTGTTCGTGTATACCAATAACACCAGCGATCCGGCCGTGCTTGCACCTACCGACGGAAAGGCTGCCTATACCGGCGAGCTGTTCAGCACCGTGCATATCCCGGCTGCCATGAACAGCACGGATGTCGTTGAAAAACCTGCTATGACGGTCTCCTGCTACATCTTCGGCGCTGACCAGAAGGGCGAAAAGACCAACGCTGCCGACAACGCTGTCGAGCAGGCCAAGAAATGGGCCAAGACTCAGGCTCAGGCTTAACCCCTCCCCACCGAGATCCCGACCCGCTCCCCATCCCCATTTTCGGGCCGGGATCTCGGTCCCCTTTTTATCGACGACTGGCGAACGTAATGCTCAATAATCTTTCCGACAATCAGAAACGCACCTTGGCGCTTGCCGTGATGGCGCTGTTGGCCCTGGCGTGCCTGTGCGGCACGCTGGCTTTTACCGTTGATATGGTTCCGGCGAACAACGTCCTATCGTTTGGCAGCGTGAAGGTACGAGTCTGCGAATACACCCTAAACGAGCAGGGCGAGGAGATTCCGTTTGAGGCCAACGAGCACGGGGACTATCCCGACACCAAGGCCAGCGGCTCTGACATCAGCCGCATTGTGCGCGTGGAGAACGCCGGCGTGCAGCCTGAGTACGTTCGCGCTCGTCTACGCATGACGTCAGTGGCACCCGACGGTTCGAGTGCGGATGCCTCGGGCAACGTTGCCTTTCACGTGAACGCGGGCGAGGGGTCCCCGTGGATCGATGGCGGCGATGGGTGGTACTACTACCGCGGATTGGCTGGTCGTGGCGGCATGCTCGACCCCGGCGCCATGACGGAAAGCCTCATGGACTCGCTGCGCTTTGTGGGCGACTACCACGATGCCGCGCGCGACGGTTCGTTCAGGCTCGATATCGACGTTCAGGCCGTGCAGGCCAAAAACCAGCAGACAAACGATACCGTCCTCGACGTGCTCGACGTCGCAGGCTGGCCGGAGGCGAACTAGCCCATGGAGATTAAGAACATGAACCGAGGTGTGCTCAGCAGGCTGATTGCCGTCGCGGCGATTGCCCTTTGCTGCGTTATGGTGCTGCCGGCGGTGGCGCATGCCGAGGGTAAAACCGAATTCCACATCAAAAACGAGGCTGACTTTTTGTCGTGCGTGGCGCTTTCGCGTGAGCGCGACACGCGCGATTGGCACGTCTATCTCGATAACGATATTGAGCTCGATGGTGAGGACATGAAGACCATCGTCTCAAACACGGTCAAGCACCTCTCCTTTGGCAATAAGGAGCATCCCTTTAGGGGCGTTTTCGATGGCCAGAACCACACCGTTAAAGGTCTGGACTACGCCAACAATATGTTGGATCCCGAGCGCGATACGGGCTTTTTTGCCGAGACCGATGGCGCTACCATCAAGAACTTCCTGGTCAAGGATGCCAACATTTGGGCTGACTTTCGCGGCGGCATTATCGTGGGCAAGGCTGTCAAAACCCGCTTCGAAAACGTCATGGTCATGGAGAGTACCCTGCACGTTACGTGCGCCAACAACATGCTCAACGTTATTACTAACGCAGGCTTTGAGGGGGGCCTGATTGCCGGCGAACTCGACGGCTGCACGCTCTACAACTGCGAGGTCCGTGGTGGTCGCGCCGTTAACAACACGACTTCGGGCGTACAGGCAATCGGTGGCGAGGGCCTGTATATGGCGGCGTTTGCCGGCTACGTTAAGTACTCGACCATCGAGTATTGCCGCGTGACGCCTACGCGCAAAAAGGATGGCTCGATTGCCGAGAAGGGCATGACCGACGTCACCAATAAATACGATGTGGCCATTGGCGCCCTGGGTGGCAACAACGTGTACGCCTCGGGTTTTGTGGGCTGTATGGCGGGTAACGCCAAGATTATCGACTGCTTCTCGACGGCGCAGTGCTACAGCTATGCCGCGTCGTACGTGGGCGTCATTTCCGTGACGCGCGCGTGGACAGGCGGACTGGCGGGCCGTATTTTAACCGAAGAAGGCAATGAGCTTGTCCGAAGCCACTTTGCGGGCGATCTGAGCTCGCGTCAGTACAACCCCATCGCCGTGATCCCCATTATTCAAAACGATGTGAACCTGGGCGGTATTGCTGCACGCGCCAACAAGGGCGACGCCACGGTCACCGAGTGCTACTTTAAGCCGAGCGTGAGCCTTTCTGGCAATAGCCAGGGCAATCCTGCCAAAAAGAAGATCCCTTCGTTTGGCGGCGACGGTATCACCAAGGGCGACAGCTATGGTCCGTGGGATGACGAGCGCTACATCACGCGTGAGCTATGGGAAGAGCACGACTACGACTTCTGTGCCGGTACCATGCGCTCGACCGCTAACGACGATGCCCTGGGTGGCCAGCACACCAATGAGTGGGCGATGGATTACAAGCTGAATATCCCCGTGCATGGCCAGAGCGTTAAGGCGACGATTGATTTTCCCGGCGCGGGCACCGCGACAATCGAGGCGACCAAACTCGGTATTGATCAGAAGACCACGGATCCGTACACCTTTGCCGTGAGCGCCGTGCTGGCGGGAACGGCTCAGGGCTTGGCCCAGGGCGATACGTCGGTGACGTTTAAGCAGGAGACCTCTGCAAGGCCTGAGGGGCTGAGCGAGGCGAACGGCGGCTACCGCTTTATGGGCTGGTTCCGCGAGCCCGGAGTCAATGTGAACCGTATCGATGCCGATAACGCCTGGTTTAACGGCAAGACCGATGCCGATGCCGTTAAGGCTGGCAAGCAGGTCCAGAAGAACGAAGCGCACGAGATAACGTCGACCTATACCGCCGATAACGCGAAGGGGGCCGAGGCCTTTAAGGGCAACGACCTGTTTATTGCTTCGTACGAGGCGCAGGTACTGTTCTATAACGTCAAGGGCGAGACGCTCGCGTGGCAGAGCGGCGAGGAGCACGACAAGTCGACGGACTGGTACCGCTATGGCGTCGGTTTAACGCCGGCTGCCCCTGCGGACCGCGGCACTCTTTCTGCCAGCGCCACCTTTATCGGTTGGACGACGCAGCCGAGTGGCGAGGCCGGGATGCATGGCGGTTACGCGGCCATCACCTCGCCTAAGCTTGCCGAGCTAAAAAACGCCGGTGCGTTCTATCCTGCCGGCACCGAGATCACTGTGCTTGGTCCTACCGATTTTTATCCGGTGTACACCGACTATGTGTCGAACATCATGACGGTGTTTGAGGGCAATGAGCAGGATGCAACCGACGATCAGACTCGGCGCGACGGTGTGGGCAAAACTGACGTTAAGGTTGAGACTGCAGAAGATGGCACAAGCGCGTATACCGTACAGGTGCTCGACGTATCCGGTAAAGCTATATCCGAGGAGGGCCAGCTGCCCGACGGCTATCGTTTCCTGGGTTGGTATGAAAACAAGCAGGCTGCCGATGGATCCCCGGTTGATGTTCGCGTGAGCCGCGATCCGAGCTACAAGCTTCCCGGCAACGTGGATCTGACCGTTCCGCATACTTATACCGCACGCTTTGAGTACCGCGTGGATTACTACATCCGGGCATTCACAAATAGCGGTCTAACGGACAGCAAGCTCCTCTGCTCGGTTTGGAATAAGTACAAGTCGCCCTTTGAGGAAAACGTTGGCGCGACATATGTTCGTGAAAACATTGTCCATTGGGGTGCTGGTACGGATGATTCCGCTCACGTGTTACACGATGATAAGAATCCAGCGGATAAGTGCACTACGGTTCTCTCTGATGCGACGCGAATCGTTGCGCCTATTAACGCCTACTCGCATAATGTGCGTAACGACACTGGCGCAAATACTATCAAGGATATGATGGCCGACACTGATTTTCCAGGAGCCGGTAAACTGAGTGATGAGTGGAAAGCGTCAAGTATTAAAGTTCAATTTTCCCCCGCACATGATAGGTACCACTTCAGTTTTTGGACGCTCGAAAGACCCGACGACGGTTCTTGGACGTATATAGAGAATCCTTTTTCGAGTGCTGTTTTAACGACAGAGCAATATTATGTCCGCGCCATGGTGACCACGGACGTCAACTTCTATGACAAGGATGGCAACGTAAAGCAGGCTGCTACTCGACGCTATGAAAGCAACTTGCTTCAGCAGAAAACGGCGGAAGGTAAAGATCCGACGTTCCTGTATTGCTATCCGCATCTCTATAAGGATAGGACGGTTAATACAAGGCCCTACGACGGAAAGGATGGTGACGTCAATCCCAGTCTGACACTCGAAGCCTCTCCGACCGATGCCGACATGGCCGTGCCTGGCTATAAGTTCCTGGGCTGGATTTCGACCGCCGAGGTTCAGAAGGATTCTGACGTCTGGAAGTATATCTACGACGTCGCCGGCGACTCCTATGTGACGAGTGATCCGGATAAGGCAGAGCCGTATCTGGCGACCGACGAGTCCAAGGTCACCCAGTGGCAGGATGCCTATCCCGTCTACGCAAAGTACGACGTCAGCTACACCACCAACCTGCATCGCGCCGGTTTTAAGGGCACGGACAAGGTCAATGTGCCTAGGTACGACATCGATCCCGTTATCAACGCGGGCACCGACCCTGCTACGGCAACGGTGACCCCTGACGTCACGACTCCGGTTTATAAAGCAGGCGGTGAGCTGTATAAGTTGCAGAAGGTTGAGATCGAGCTTCCGAATGGCGAAGTTGAAGAGATCGAACCTAACGGCGATAACTCGTATTCCCATCAGGTGGAACCCGGCGGGGCCTATACATTCGTGGCGTACTATTCGCCGTTGGCGGTCGTGTACCATCTCAATGCCAAAGATGTTGACGGCAAAGTTGCTCAGCAAGGCGATATGCTCGGCAACCTTGATGGCGGCATCCCGAAGCCCACTTATGACGTCAGCGCTATCGATAGGGATACAGGAGGTGCGTTCAACGCCTTCGTGGGCTGGACGGAAGCCAAGCCGGCACCTGGCAAGGGCTATGTCGCTTGGTCGGAGGGTATCCGCATGGTGAGTGCTTCTACCGTGGTCAGGGCCCCCATGGAGCTGTACCCGGTCTACCGTCCCAGCCTGGTTGCCGTTCAATCGAACATCGACTCATATCTCGCGAATCCTGCTCTTGTCCGCGGTCTCGGCCGTACTGATTCCGGCGACCAGATTTCTCTTGAGGTCAAGGCTGTCAAGGAGGTTGTGGGCATTGACGGCACCAAGTACGACTTTGTCGGCTGGTCGCGCGACTACGAACCCGATGGCAAATACACCCTGTTGACCGATGACGAGAAGTATCCCCTCGAGGGCAGCGAGCCCTTTGAGAGCGTGACCTACACCGCGGTGTACAAGATCGCGCCGTATAAGGTTCGCTATCACGGTGTCGACGGGTCGGTCGTCTTTACGGCGACGGTCGACTCGGACGGCGAGCGCGCGACGGGCGCCGGCTTTGTCCATAACGTCGATGTTCCCAAGGTGGATGAGAGCGGCAACCCGGTCTATGACAACGACGGCAATCCCGAGATGGAGAAAAAGTCCGTGGCATACGACCCGGACGCCCACTCCAAGATCGTCGCGCTGCTCGATGAACGGGCGGCCAGCGGTGACGTGCGCGAACTCTTCCTGGAGTGGCGATATGTGCCTGACGGTGGCGCTGCGAAGTCTTGGGATGAGTTTAAGGACGAGCCGGTTAAGGGCGACATGGACCTGTATCCCGTGACGTATCGCGTGGTCGCCAAGGATACATCCGACCCCGAGAACCACGTAACCATGACCACCGCGCAGCTTAAATGGCTGCTCGATCCCAACGCCGCCAACACAGTCGACAATAGCGCCGACAAAGCACCCTTTAAGGTCTGCTTTGCTGAGCCGTTTATGGGGACGCAGCTGACTGTTACCGTTAAGCGGGCGAGCTACGGTCCTGATGCGTCCATGACGGAGGAACCCGTTAACGACCAGTATGTCTCGCTCTACAGCTTGGGCTCGGGTAACGGTTCGTTCGACTTGGCCAACCGCCTGGAGTCCAAGAAGACGGGCGAAGGCAAGCAAGGCGACGGCAATGCCGTGTTCGACTTCGCCAAGACCCATGCGCTGACGATCGTCAAAAAGACCACCGATGCCAGCGCCATGGGACAAACGTTCCGCTTTAAGGTGGCACGCAAGGCGTCGGAGGATTCTCCTGCCGAGACGCGCATGGTCGAGGTGAAAGTTAGCGAGAGGCGCGACGAAGACGGCGAGACCTGGTATGTCGGCAGTGTGCAATTTGCCGCGCCGACGGGCATCTATACCGTCGAGGAAGACACGGCTTGGGCATGGCGCTACGAGGGTGAACTGAGTACGCCGGGCAAGGCGCCCGGCAAATCTGCCGAGCTCATCATCTCGTCTGCATCGAGCGCGGGCGACACCGTGGTGACGTGCGACAACACGCGCGCGAAGGACAAATGGGTCGATGGCGGCTCGCGTGCCAAGAATGTTTGGGAAAACGGCACGCTGAGGAGGAAGGACTAGGATGACTAAGCGCAAGCAGATCGTTGCCCTCCTTGTTGGCGTTCTCCTGTTGGCTGGCGCCGCCGGTACCTTTGCGTGGCTTTCGGTTACGGGCGTGCTGGTCAACGAGTTTAGCTTTGGTTCGGTGGCGCCCTCGGTAGACGAGAAGCTCAATGGCAACGTGAAGAGCGATGTCACGATTACAAACAAGGGCTCGGCTCCGGCATACCTGCGTGCTGCGGTGGATATCTACTGGCAGGACAAGGATGGCGCACGCCTGTGGGATGAGCCGGTCGAGGGTACCGACTACGCCATTGTGTGGGGCAACGTGTCCAATGCCTCAACTACTGGCAGCGCCTCGTCTTGGGTTCGCTCGGCCGACGGGTTCTACTACTGGACGTCTCCTGTTGCGCCGCTCGACAAGACGGGCGTGCTCATCAAGGGCGTGTCCGAGAAGAAGGCAGATGGTAAAAACCTAGTCGTTGACATCTCGACCCAAGCGATTCAGTCTACGCCCGACGATGCGGTCACCGAGGCATGGAACTGTACGGTCAAAGATGGCGTGCTGGTGCCGCCGCACGGAGGTGCGTGAGTATGGCGTTCCCGATTCGCAAAGGCGTTGCGCGCTCCGTGCGTTGCGTGGTCGCGGCCATTTTCTGCGTGGTCGCGCTCGCCGTTCCTGCCCGTGCGTTCGCCGATACGCCCGCGATTGCGTATGACGGAAATACGCGCCAGCTGACGGTCTCGGGGGCGACGGGCTCCTCAGGGGAGCCCGATCTGTTTCCAGCCTTTAAAGATCTAATGCCCGGCGATGTGCGCGAGCAGCAGATTGAGGTTTGTGCCACGGGCGTAAAGTCCCAGGTGCGCGTGTTTGTGCGGGCCGTTATCGATCACGAGACGGCACACCTGCTGTCGCCCATTACCTTGACAGCGTCGGCGGGCGATGCGTCTGCCGGTTGGCTCCAGACGGGAACGCCGGGCAGCGTGTTTGCCTATCCCACGCAGGTCGCAACGTTTACGAGCGATGGCAGCACGGTGCTCAATTTGCAACTAAGTGTCCCGACGTCGGTGGGCAACGAGCTTGCCGACGCAAACAAGGCAATTCGCTGGGAAATCACCGCCGAAGACGATGGCGAGAAGATCCCCGTACAACCTGCTGGCAGCAAGAAGCCCGGCTTGCTTGGTCTGGCGGCAACGGGCGACAACACGCTCGCTTTGCTTTTGGTGTTGCTGGCGCTTGCCATCATCGCTTTTATAGCCGCGCTTCTCTTGTCCCGGAGGAACAAGCGCTAGGTCCATCTTCTAAACGCAACGCCCTCCTGGGCGGCGGGCACGAAGTTCCCAGCTCTACAGTCCTGCGCAAGACGAAGGCCACATTAAGTGGTCTTCTTTGCGTGCGGAACTCGCGATGAACTTCGTGCCCGCCGCCCGGGAGGGTGTCTCTTTATTGATAGAAGGCCTAATAAGCTGATGATTTCATGCCTGGATGTATACGGAGTGGGACGGGCTTTCCGGATGGGCGGGGTTTCGGAAAGTGTGTCCCAGAATCGGCGCTCAGAGTGGTCCCCACTTTCCGGTTGATGTCTTGTCCGGAAACTATGTCCCGGAATTAAGGCTTGGAATGGGATGCACTTTCCGGTTGAGAGCCTTAGCGGAAAGTGCGACCCGGAATTTTCTCTTGAAGTGGGATGCGCTTTCCCAACAGGCCCTCAAGCGGAAACTGCGTCCCATTCCGAAGGCAGATTCCGGGACACACTTTCCGAATATAAAGAAGGCCACTTAATGTGGCCTTCAACTTATATATGTTGCGGATGCTTTCATGACAAGCCGCGCTTCAACACCGAGGCGTCTGCCCGTCGGCGCGGAATGTAAGGTTCATCGCGAGTTCCGCACGAGCCGGAGAGCACTTAATGTGCTCTCCGTGCGAGCAGGACTGCCCGAGCAGGGAACCTAACATTCCGCGCCGCCGGGCAGACGAACCAGGTCGAAGGACTCGCTACTTGATCTTGGTCGTACCCGGTGCCAGGTTGGGGTCGGTCTCGTTGGCCTCGGTCTGGAAGTGCTCGGTGTACACGTTCTTGCCGTCGCGGAACATCTCGTAGTACTGCATCTTGGCGTAATCCTCGCGCGCCTTGGTGGCAGCGGCGGCAACGGCGTCGTCGCCGGTGACGTTGGAGGAGAGCGCCCAGCGCAGGCTGGCGTCCTCGTAGCCCACCGAGTTGATGGCGGGCAGCGACTCGCGCAGCGTCATGTGCGCTTTCTGGTAGTCGGTCAGCGGTGCGCCGATCAGCTGCATAAGCTGCGTGGACAGGTAGTTGGTGGACAGGTCGTCGACCTCGCTCGTCTGGTCGCAGCCGGCAACGTCGTAGTTGGCCCAGATGATGTAGTCGGTCTGCCACAGGCGCTCCTGGTGGGTGGCGTCGTCCTCGCCGGTAAACCACTTATCGTTGAACTTGGACGGGAAGAACGGCTGGTGATCGCCCCAGAACACCACGACAACCTTGCGGTCGAGCTTGCTCAGAGCATTGAGGAAGTAGTGCAGTGCCTGGTCGGACTGCTCGATGCACGAGACATACTCGTCGACATCGGACAGCGTGCCGTCCTCGACGGTCTTGGCGTCCAGGTCGGTCGTGTCGATATTCAGATGCATCTGCTTGTCGACCGGCAGCAGGCCCGTGTCGTAGCCCGAGTGGTTCTGCATGGTCACGTCGAAGATGAACTGTGGGTCGGCGTTCTGGTTGAGCAACTCAAGAATCTTGTCGTAGGTCGCCTGGTCGGTCACCATGCCGCGCAGGGTATCGGCGCCCTGGAAGTCGTTGATGGACAGGAACTGGTCAAAGCCAAAGTCCTTGTACACATTCTCGCGGTTCCAGTTGGTCGCGTGGTTGGGGTGCATGGCCGTGGTGGCGTAGCCGAGCGACTTGAACTGCTCGGCCAGGTTCTCGGTCGTCTCCATGTTGTAGATGGTGTAGGGGTACACGCCCGAGCCCAGGTTGGCCATGGAGTTGCCGGTCATAAACTCAAACTCGGTATTGGCGGTACCGCCGCCGTAGGCGCTCACGTAGAGCTTGCCGCGGCTGAGGCAGTTTGACAGGTTCTTAAAGTACTGCGGGCCCTCGTAGCCGGCGCGCATGTTCTGGTAGATCGACAGGTCCGAGAAGGTCTCGTTCATGATGGCGATGACCGTGGGCTTCTCGCTGTCGAACTGCTCCTTTGCGGCGGCGCGCTCGTCACTCTTAGCGGCATCGGACTTGTCGTAGGCCTTGGCGTACTTTTTGAGCGTGGCCTTGGCATCGTCGACGGAGTAGTCGGCGGGTTTGGGCGGCTTGATGGACTGCGCTGCACTAATAAAGGCAGGCAGGTAGCCCTCGCGCCAGTAGCTCTCGAGCGGGCGCCAGGTGTAGACAGTGATGCCGAGGGTGTTGTAGTAGTCGATAAGCGTGACGTGCGCGGTCACGCCGCCCAAGCACAGCACGGCGACGAGCAGGTTGGTGAGCAGCATGCGCTTGGCGTTGGCGGCACCCTTCTGACGGTGCGGTGCCACCAGGCCGGCGTACTCGCACAGCAGCATGGCGATGGCGGTAAAGCCCATGGACAGCACACAGAACAGCGAGATGGAGAAGGTGTAGCCGGTGCCGGCGACCGCGGCGGCGGTGGAGATGGCCGAAAGGTCGCCCGGCTGGATGGGCATGGATTTAAACGTGATGACGAAGAACTCGGCAATGCCCAGGACAAAGAGGGCAAAGGCCAGGACCGCGGGAGCTGCGCCGTGGCGCTGGAACAGGAAGAACAGGCCGGCCATAAGCGCGGTGATGATGGCCCACTCGAGCAGGATGCACAGGGGGTAGACCCAGGTAAAGTCGTGGTTGGACGAGACCTCCATGCCCAGCAGCGCAAAGACGCCGGCGAGCAGCAGGAACAGCACGGCGGCGACAAGCGGCTTGCCCACAAAGGCGCCGCGCAGGCGGGCGAGCTTGCCCGTGGGGGCGGGGGCGTCGGTCGAGGCGAACGCAAAGACGCGCGGGGCGATGCGGTCGCGGGCGATGCTTGCCCAAGCGCAGCCGGTGAGAATGGCGTTGGTCAGGATGAGCATCACAAAGGCGAGCGGCTCGTTTTGGGCGACGAGGCCAATGGCGCCCCAAATGGTCAAAAAGAGCTGGAACAGGCCGAAGGCGACGCTCCACCCAAGAGCGCTTTTGGCAACGGTGCCCGACTGAGCGCGAATGGTCTTGGCCTCGCGCAAAACAAGGTAGACGGTCGCCGCAAGACCGACGAGCGAGATGGCGGCAGCGAACATGCTGAGACTCCTCACAAACTTAAAACCTACGAAAGCGGGGGTTTACCCGATTGTTACCAAGATATGCGCAGCATTTGAGGGCTGCGTACAACAATCAGCCATAATAACGCGCGCGTGCGGCGGTGTTGCGCAATGGAATGGCGACCTGCGCGATAATGGACGGGAATTACACGGAAACGTAAAGGCTTCTTAAAGAATTAGCGAGGATAGAGCTATGGGCGAGCAGGTTTGCACCAAGGCTGTGGATACGTGTGGCTATCCGGTCGAGACCACGGGCAATGCGGTGCTGGACACGTTGGAGCACCGTTCCTCCACGCGTGCCTTCGCGCGTGATGACGACGACCGTCCCGTGGCGGTGACCGACGAGCAGCGTGCGGCGATTTTGCATGCGGCGAGTCGCGCGCCGTCGGCGGGCGCCATGATGATGTATTCCATCGTGAGCATTCGCGAGCAGGCTACGCTGGACCGTCTGGCTGACCTGTGCGACCACCAGCCCATGATCGCCAAGGCGCCCTGGGCACTAATATTTGTGGTCGATTATGCCAAGTGGATCGATCTGTTTGAGCACGTGGGCTGCTTTGAGCCCGAGTTTGTCGAGCGCACGGGCAAGGCGCCCCGCCGCGCGCCAGGTCTGGGCGACTTTGCCATCGCGGCGCAGGATGCCGTGATCGCCGCGCAAAACGCCGTGGTTGCCGCCGAGGCCTTGGGGCTAGGGAGCTGCTACATCGGTGATATCGTCGAGAATGCCGAGGAAGTCGCCGAGCTGCTCGATCTGCCGCCCTATACCATGCCGCTGTCGATGCTCATCATCGGCACGCCCCGTAAGGAGCGCCCGGCAATCGCGCACCCCGTGGTGAACCTGGTGCACGAGGAGCGCTATCGCCGCGCCGATACCGCGACCATGGATGCGCAGGTGGCCGAGATGGATGCGATGTTTCGCCCGCACGCCCGCGAGGTGGGCGAGCGCGTGGTGGATATCTACACCCGCAAACACACCAGTCCTTTTATGGCCGAGATGAGCCGATCCATGGAGTGGTGGTTTAAAAACTGGCTCGGAAAATGACGAATGTGACAAGGGGACAGTCCCTTTGCCACATTCCATATCGCCGCGGTAGCCTAAAGACTGTATAAATCTTTATCTAGCTGG
>URIJ01000046.1 GCA_900547835.1 uncultured Collinsella sp. | reverse complement strand
CACGGTGATGCAGGCCGCGCTGGCCGTTATAGGTATGCGTAAAGCAGCTGGCGCCAGCATTGATGGCGGCTGCGCACTCATCATAGGTGGCATCGGAGTGGCCAATGCAGGTCACAACGCCCTTGGCGCTCAGAGCCGCAGCGTAAGCGGCGGCGCCGTCACGCTCGGCCGCCATGGCGCTCTTGACGATACGACCGCCGGCGGCCTCCTGCCACTCGTCAAAAATTTCCTCGGACGGGTCGATCAGATAAGCGGGGTTCTGGGCGCCCACATGCTTCATGGTAAAGAACGGACCCTCCAGGTAGATACCCTGAATACGAGCACCGCAGAACTCGGGCCCGCGCTCTTCGTCCGCCTGTGCAATAGCGGCACAGGCGTCCTTGATCTGCTCCACGCCGTCGGTAAAGGTCGTAGGCAGCCAGCTGGTGGTACCACGACGAGCGAGCTCGGTCGAGCTGATGTTGATACCCTCGGCATCGTTATCGGTCGTGGCATGGTTATAGAAGCCATGAATGTGGGTGTCTACCATGCCCGGCGCAATCCATGTACCAGAATAATCTTTGACCTCGCAAGCGGGCTCATCGGCCTGCCAAGCGCCAAAGACGCCATCTTCGACCATGAGGTAGCCGCCCAGCTGCGGCCCCGCCGGCAAAAAGAACTTGTCGGCCTTGATAGCATACGTGCTCATCTATGCTCCCGTACCCGCAGTGCGTTTTAGGGCGGATCAAAAACCACTGCATTGTTAATTCGAGCGATTGTTCGTTGCCTTCTACCGCTTGGCACATTTTGCACCCGCCGCAAAACACGCCAAGCCGTTTATACCCAATAACTCTAGACTGCGCGGTTGTGGTAGACCTTGTACTTAAACTGGTCGGCGCGCGCAACCGAACGCGTATACTCGATAACCTCGTTGTTCATGTCATATGTGGTGCGAATCAAATCCAGGACCGGTGCGCCTTCAGCAATCTCGAGCAAACGAGCGTCGGAATGGCGGGCGATACTCGCATAGAATTCTTCCTCTGCCACGCGAACTTTCTCGTGAAAGTCCTGCTCGATCATGTCGTACAGCGATTTGTTCTCGATCATGGGGCGCTTAAGCGCAAAGAACTTGCGACTCGGCAGATATGTACACTCAATCATCAGCGGCACACCATCGGCTATACGCAGGCGCTTGATCTTGTACAGACGCTCGCCCAGGCGCGCGTTCATCTCTACGGCAATATTCTTGTCAGCCTCGACCTCGGTAAACTCGAGAATCGTTGTCTTGGGCACACGGCCGATCGCCTTCATCTGCTCGGTAAAGCTATAGGTCTGCGTGAGATTTGCCGTTTGCAGAGAGCGGTCGCACACCATGGTTCCACGGCCGCGCTGACGAACCACCAAGCCCAAGCGTTCAAGCTCCTGCAGGGCAAGGCGAACCGTCGTACGCGAGAGCCCATAGCGTTCCGACAGGTCACGCTCAGACGGCAAATAGTCGCCGGGTCGAAGTTCGTGATCGATTTTATCGGTCAGCAAATCGACGAGCTGATCGTACAGAGGTTGTTTGCGCGCTCCCATTGCCATAATGATACCTGCCGGATAAATGACTCGAAATTGGTTGTAACCAGACACCACGTACTATAGCAGTTTTATTGGAATAACAGCAGGTCAACCAGCATATTTCAATATTGTTTGCCGGTTGATAGCCTGTGCGCCGTAATACCAATTACACCACTACATCAAGTATCGAGGTAGCAAAAAGGGCCGCCTCCGCGGAGCGGGACGACCCTTTGTAAGACAGATACGTCTTTAAGGCTTAGAGAAGCTTCTTGAGCTCCTCGGCAACAGCCTGGACCTGCGTGCCGATGATGACCTGGGTAGCACCCTTGTCCATCTTCATGACACCCAGAGCGCCGGCCTTCTTGCAGGCAGCCTCGTCGACCAGAGCGGAATCGCCAAGCTCGAAGCGCAGGCGAGTAGCGCAGCAGTCAACGGTCTTGACGTTCTCCTTGCCACCGACGGCAGCAAGAACAGCGGCGGCCAGAGCGGCGAACTTGTCGTCGCCAGCAGCGGCGGAAGCGGAGGTCTCCTCGACATCCTCATCCTCGCGACCAGGGGTCATGAGGTTGAACTTGGTGATGGCGAAGCGGAACACGAGGTAGAAGACCAGGAAGGCAGCGATGCCCAGCGGGATGATCATCCAGGTGTTGGCAGCAGCCGGGAGGCTAGAGGAGAACAGGAGGTCGGTAGCACCAGCGGAGAAGCAGAAGCCAGCACGGAAACCAACATAGTAGGTGACGACGGTGAAGATGCCGTACAGGGCAGCGTACACGACGTAGAGTGGGAAGCACAGGAACATGAAGCCGAACTCGAAGGGCTCGGTGACGCCGCAGACAAAGGCGCAGATAGCAGCGGAGACAACCAGGCCGATAGCAGCCTTCTTGTTCTTAGCGGTCTGAACCATAGCCAGGGCAGCGCCCGGGATACCGAACATCATGCAGGGGAAGAAGCCGGACATGTACATACCGAGGCTCCACTTGACGTCAGCAGAGGTCTCGCCAGCCCAGAAGTGGGTCAGGTCGCCCAGGCCGATGGTGTCAAACCAGAACACGTTGTTCAGAGCGTGGTGCAGACCGGTCGGGATGAGCAGGCGGTTGAGGAAGGCGTAGATGCCAGCGCCGATACCACCCATGGCGGCGATACCCTCACCAAGAGCAACAAGAGCACCGAAGATGAGCGGCCAAGCAAAGAGCAGGACGACGGAGACGACGATGCAGATGACGGCGGTCATGATGGCGACGCAACGCTTGCCGGAGAAGAAGGCCAGCCAGTCGGGAAGACGAGTGTCCTTGAACTTGTTGTAGCAAGTGCCACCGATGACGGCGGACAGGATGCCGATGAAGGAGTTACCAGCGATCTTGGAGAACGCGATGCCCTCGGTCGTGGCAAGCCAAGCGGTCTGAGCATCGGCGTCCATACCACGAATGGTGCCAACAACAGCGGGGTTCAGGAGCTGCTGGATCATCAGGAAGGCGACGAGGCCAGCGAGGCCAGCGGTGCCATCGTGATCGTCGGCAAGGCCGACAGCGGCGCCGACTGCGAACAGCCAGGCCATGTTATCGATAAGAGCGCCGCCTGCCTTGATGAGCAGGAAACCGGCGGTATAGGCAAAACCGGTAGTGTCACCGGCAGCACCCATGACTGCGGGAGCGAGCAGGTAGCCCACGCCCATAAGCCATAAGAATACCTGCGACGGGAAGCGCCGCGACGGGAAGCATCAGCGCTTTGCCGAGCTTCTGGAGGTACTTCATCATATGGTATCTCCTCCAACCTTTCTTTCGTTGTTCACCAACGAGTTCCATGTCCGCGCCTTGTGCATACCGGCTTCTCCGCTTGCCGGCATTGATGCGCAAACTTAGACAACCCAGTCCCTATTTGGGGTTGCTGGTATGTACGGTAGCACACACTCAATTCAAACGTCCACCACATTTCGTTCAAATTGCTATATCGTTGCCAAACGGTTATTTTTGGCCCGTAAACGGTAATTTACGCAGGTAGACATGGTGCGTTTCTTTCATTACCAAACTAATTCTTAGCAATTTCCATTCGATTTCGTCTCAAAATTGGTTACTACCAGATGAACAGTGGTACCACATTGTTACTACCAGTTTAGCCGAAATCGTTTTCACTTTATATGAATAAAGTGTCCCAAAATTTGCATACAACCACCCCCTCTCATCGCCCTCCCCACAGTGCAAAAAGCCCGCTAGAACGATATCCGTTCTAGCGGGCTTATCAGACTTTTTGGCTACGCACTCGGTGGCTCAGGCAAACCTTACGCAAACAGGCCGTAGATGCTGATGTTGGCCTTGGCGTAGAGGCCGTTAGCATACTCGGTCCACTTGGAGCTGGCGCTCGAAGCCTGCGAAGAATACTGCTGGTAGGCGGTGTAGTAGGCGGTCATGGCCTGCTTATAGGTAGCGCTATCGGCCGTAAAGGCATCATCGGCAAAGGCCTTGGCATAGGTGCTGTCGGCGTCCTTCCAGGTGCCCTTCTCGCTATCCCACTCGTCGCCGGCAAGGTTGATGATGTAGTCGGCGTAGTCCTTGCTCGCGGTCTCCTCGTTGCCGTCAGCAGGCTCGGTCGGGGCGGTCGGCATGCTTGCGGAGCTATCGCCCACCTTCTTCTTGTAGAGCTTCTGCAGCGTCGCGGACTGGCGGACGATCTGCTTGGCCTGGTCCTTGGACACGCCGTACTGCGTGGCCATGGTCTTGTAGTCCGAAGTGCCGATGGAATCCTCGGCGTACTGCTTCATTTCCTTGGAAGAAACGGTAATGCCCTCGTCCTCGGCAGCGTCCAGCAGAATCTGGTTGCGCACGTAGGACAGGATAACGTCGGCAGACGGAGCGGTGTAGTTGCCGTCGTCGTCCTTGACGGTGTCGAGGCTGTACTGGCTCTCGATGGCCTCACGCGCGGTGATGTCGCTCTTCTTGCCGTTGTAGCTATAGCTTGCCACGGTCGAATCGAGCTGGTCCTCGGTCAGGGTCGCCGAGCCGACGCCCTTGCCGCCAAAACCACCGTTGCCGATAAAGAAGCCGACCACGGCAGCGATCACGATGGCGACCACAAAGGCGACAATCATCGTCTTCTTGTGCTTACAAGCGTGGTCGTCCACGTCGGAGTCGTCGTCCTCGTCCTGTTCCTCGGGCATGAGGTTCTCGTCAGCTGCATCCGCGGCGATCTTTGCCTCCAGGCGAGCGTCCTCCTCCTCGGCGGTCGTGCCGGCGGCAATATGTTCGGCAGACGTGCCGGCGACCAGGTCGATCTTCTCGCCCTCATCACCGTCGGGGCCTTCGCCGCGCTCGATGATCTGGATGCCGTCGATCTCGTCCTTCTCGTCCTTCTTTTGAATCAGACCCATATCAGTTACTCCTTGTTAGGAAACATAGTCCCCAATAGAATACGCCCGACGGAGCGCCGGGCGTATTGATTCTTAGGTTATACGCAAACACTTAAGTACTATTTAGGCGTTTGCAGTGTGCATGCCTTAGGCCAGGTGCGCGATAACGGCATCGGCAAAGGCCTGCGTGCCCACCGCGCCCTCGACGGAACCGGTCTGGGCACGACGCACGTCACCGGTAACTTGCTCGCCCTCGTCGAGCGTGGCAGATACGGCGGCGCGAATGCGATTGGCCGCGTCGTTCTCGCCCAGGTGATCGAGCATCATAGCCGCGGACAGAATCTCGGCCGTGGGGTTAGCGATATCCTGGCCAGCGATATCGGGCGCGGAGCCATGCGTAGCCTCAAAGATTGCGCAGTCGGCACCGATGTTGGAACCCGGAGCCATACCCAGTCCACCTACCAGACCGGCGCACAGGTCGCTCACAATGTCACCGTACAGGTTGGGCAGCACCAGGACATCGAAGTCGTTGGGGTTCTGGACCAGGCCCATGCAGGTGGCGTCGACAATCTTGTCGTTGAACTCGATATCGGGATAGTTGGCGGCCACCTCGCGCGCAACGCGCAGGAACAGGCCGTCAGTCGCCTTCATGATGTTGGCCTTGTGCACGGCCGTCACCTTTTTGCGGCCGCAGCGGCGGGCATACTCAAAGGCATACTCCACAATGCGGCGGCTCTTGGCGATGGAGATCGGCTTGATCGAGATCGCGGAATCGGCGGCGAAGGTCTTTTGGCCCGAACGCTCGACGAGCTGCGAGAGCTCCTCGACCTCGGCAGCGCCCTCATCGAACTCGATGCCGGCGTAGAGGTCCTCGGTGTTCTCGCGCACGATGACCAGGTCGACGTCGCGGAAGCGCGAGCCGTCGCCCGGCTGCGACAGGCAGGGGCGCACGCAGGCGTACAGGTCGAAATGCTTGCGCAGGGCCACGTTGACGCTGCGGAAACCCGTACCGACCGGCGTGGTGATGGGGCCCTTGATGGCAACCTTGGTCTCGGCGACCGCATCGAGCACATGCTGGGGCAGCGGCGTGCCAAACTCGTCCATGACGCCGGCACCGGCCTCCTGGACGTTCCAGTTGATCTGGACACCAGTGGCCTCGACCACGCGGCGCATAGCCTGCGTAATCTCGGGACCGATACCGTCACCAGGAATCAGGACTACATCGTGCGCCATAATCTGTTACTCCTCGTCTTCGGCGTCGTCAGATTTTTTTACGCTAGCACGCTTCTTCTTTTTGGAGAGATCCAGGCCAAAACGTTTAACAAGCATTTCGCAAATCTCGCTCGAACGGGCCTTGAGATAGCTACCCTTGCCGTTCTCGGCATCGAACTTAAGGCGCAGCGCAAGCTTCTCGGCGACCTCGGCGTCGATCTCGCCCTGGCCAAACTCGTACAGGCAACCGAGCATATCGCGATACTCAAGGTCGCCGTGGTAGCACTGGATGGCCTCGTCCAGGATGGGCCAAGCCTCGCGCGAACGCTCGACGCTCGTGGCGCCCCACACGCACAGCAGGCGGAAGGCGGCATAGCGCAGCGTGGAGGAAATCTCGTCGAACAGCGCGGTCTCGGCGCCCTCAAAGGCATCGCCCAGCTGCTCGGGGCAAGTGGTGGCGAGCGCCGTCAGGGCATCGAGGGCCTCCCAGCGGGTCTGAGCCTCGGGGCGATCGAGCGCCTCGATCAGCGCGGGCACGCAGGGCACGACGCGCTGCGGATCGCGCTCGGCAAGCAGGTGCAGCACGCGGGCGGCAAACTGGCGGATGCGGCGCGTGGGGCAGCCGAGCTCCTGGACCAGGCGATCGACGGCGTTCTCGTTCTCCTCTGCCAGCTGGAGCTGTGCCAGCTCCTCGTCGGTGAGCTGTTCGTCTTTGTTTTCTGCCATAGTTACCTCTTCTTACTATTTCTTAGCGTGCTTGCCAGCACCCTTGCTGTCATCGGTGACCGAGATGAGCTGTCGGTCGGCCGCGCCATTGCGACGTGCGCGGCGGCGTTCCTCGGCATCGCCCGCGTCGGCGGCGGCGCGGTGAGCCTTGTTAACGTTAAAGACCTCGTCGTGTTTGCGCCACGGACCGACGGACTCGCCAAAGCTCATCTTAAGGCCGGCGATAAAGCCGCCGAGCCAGCCGATCGGCGCAAACTGCACCAGCGGGAACAGCGAGAACACCCAGGTCAGCAGGATGACTGCCGCCGCTCCCGCAAAGTTGGCAATCCAGTAGTCGCGCTTGGTGATGACGCGCTTTTCGCACGCCCACTGGCCGCACAAAAAGCCAATGTAGATCGCGAAGAGAAAGAGCACCAGCGCAAGCACCACGAACGTCCAGCTCATGGGCGCTACTCCCCGTGATGGTGGCCGCAGCAGCACTCGTGGCCATCATCATGGCCGTGGCCGCCGCAGCACTCGTGGTCCTCGCCATGGTGGTGGCCGCAACCGCACTCATGGTCGTCGCCGTGCTCGCCGCAACCGCAGCCGTCCTCGTGAGCACCGTGCTCTTCGGGACGATACTGCGACCAGTCCAGACCGGCGGCGATGGCGTCGGCCTCCTCCTTATAGAGGACCGTGATGGCCTGGGTGCCCAGCTTGGCACCACCGATGGCATCGAGCATGTCGTAGAGCGTAAAGGCCACGTCGGCGCCGGGCAGCGCAAGCTCACGGTCGTCGGCATAGGCGAGCGCCAAGCGCAGGTCCTTGATGAAGTGCTCGACCATAAAGCCGGGCTTGTAGTCGCCGTCGAGCGCCTTGGTAGCCAGGCTCTCCATGGCGCCGGACTTGCCGGTACCGCCCAGGATCATCTGGCGGGTCTTCTCCAGATCAAGGCCGCTCAGCTCGGCAAATGCCATGGCGTCTGCCATGCCGACCATGCAGGCGCCCAGCGACACCTGGTTGGCGAGCTTGGCAGCCTGGCCCTTGCCGGCGCCGTCGAAGCAGCAGATGTTGGCCGCAAAGGTGGCAAGGATGTCGCGGACCGGCGCGATGTCGTTCTCGGTAGCGCCCACGATAGCCGTGAGCGTACCGGCGATAGCGCCCGACTCGCCGCCGGTGACGGGGCAGTCAAACGCCATGCGACCAGAAACCTGGGCGGCCTCGGCAATGTCACGGGCAAGCTCGGGCGAGCTCGTGGTGAGGTCGATCAAGACCGCGCCGGGCTTAGTGCACGCGAGCAGGCCGTCGCCCGCCAGGTAGAGTTCCTCGACCTCGGAGGGATAGCCCACCATGGTAAAGACGACATCGGCGTTCGCCGCGGCATCGGCCGGCGTATCTGCCCAGACGGCGCCGCGCTCGATAAGCGCCGCCGCCTTGGACTTGGTGCGGTTGTTGACCGTGACGGGATAGCCGGCGTCCAGAATGTGGCCGGCGATGGGGGCACCCATGATTCCGGTGCCGATGAATGCGACGGAGAGCTTGTTTGCCATGAAACCTTTCCTTTTGGGTTGGGTGTTGTTACCAGGTTGAATACTCGGTGCCAGCGTTTGGGCTGTGAGTCGAGGGCGATTACGGACGCAGCGCTTGCCTACTGACCGCGCACGCGGCGGGCGATACGGTCGGAAAGCGACGCCTTGTCGGCGCGGTTCTTACCCCAAAACGCGCAGCCCACCATGCCGGGGCCCACGTGCGAGCCGATGGTGGGACCCACGGAGCCGCGAATGATCGTGACGTCGGCGCAACCCTCCTCCTTGCGGATGGCGGCTTCGAGCCAGTCACCATCCTTTTCGGCATCGGCCGTCATGATGGCGATGGGCATGGTGCGATCGGGCACGTAGTTCTCGCGGAACGACTTGAGGATGGACTTGAGCGCCTTCTTGCGGCCGCGGTTGACGCCGATCAGCGACAGCGAGCCGGCCAGGTCGTAGGAGAGCTCGGGCTTGACGTCGAGCTTTGCCGTGAGCTGTGCCGCCGCGGGCGGAATGCGGCCGCCGGCAGCCAGCGCGTCAAAGCTCTCGAGCGTAAAGTAACCGTGGACATAGGTCTTAGCCTCGTTTGCCCAGTCGACCAGCTGCTTGGCGGTCAGTCCCGCCGAACGCTGGCGCACGGCCTCGAGCGCCAAGAGCGCACCGGTCGCGCAGGGCAGAGCGTTGTCGACCACGTAGAGCTCAAAGTTGGGATACTCGGCGCGCACGACATCTGCCGCCTGGCACGCGGAGTTGTAGCTCGACGACAGCGCCGAGGTAAAGCACAGGTAGACCGTGGGCGTGCCCTCTTTGGCGCACTCGGTAAAAAACTCGATATAGCGACCGAGCGACACGGCCGAGGTGGAAACGCGGGCGCCGGCGCGCATGCGGTCGTAGAACTCCTTAGGGCTCATGCTCGACCAGATGTCGTCTGTGCGCTCCTCGCCATCGATAATGAAAGGGAAACCCAGGATATCGACATCGAGGTTCGCGGCGACCTCGGGGCTAAAGTCGCAGCAGGTATCGACGACGATGCGGCAACGGTCCGAATGGCCGGTAGATGCAGCCTTGTCCATCAAAGCGACTCCTTACGTAAAAAGGCGGCCACCCGCATGGGATGGCCGCCAACCGTTAACTCATGCAAGTTAACGTATTTTACTCGTCAAGTGTTTCGATGCGGGGCTTGATGATGCCATATCCACCATTCTTACGGTGATACACCACATTGATGAGACCGGTCGTCGCGTTCTCGAACACGTAGAAGTCGTGGCCCAGCAAATCGGTCTGCACCAGCGCCTGCTCCTCGGTCATCGGGGTGACATCGATGACCTTCTCGCGGACGAGCAGGTCGTCGTCCTCCTCGGGCAGCAGCAGGTCGGCCAGATCCTCAACGCGCTCGACCGGCGCGACATCCGCGGCACTGGCACCACCCTGGCGGTTGTCCACGACCTTGGTCTTGAACTTGCGCAGCTGGCGGGTGACCTTATCGGCGGAGAGGTCGATGGCAGCATACATATCTGCGCCGTGCTCGGCAACGCGAATCACCGAACCGCGGGCACGAGCCGTGACCTCGACGATTGCCGGGTTGGGGTTCGAGGGGTTCTTCTCATAACGAAGCACGACGTCGACTGTCATGGGCTCGATGTCGAAAACCTTGAGCGCCTCGCCGATTTTCTCATCCACATGCGCACGCAGAGCATCGGTTACCGTCGTCTTGCGTCCAGAAACCTTGATATCCATACGTGGCTCCAATCTGCCTCGGGGACTTACCGTACTGGCTATGTACCCATTGCCGTGCATTTAATCACGCGGATTCCCAAAGACCCGAATAACGATTGCTTGATACCGCATACCGAAGTCTCGCACTTTTCTGTGGCAAAGTGCGCTATAGGAGGGAGCTGGCGGCTTTATATTTGGTCCCAAAAATTGGCTTTGACCTGCTGGTTTTATAGGGATGAAAAAGCCGGGCTCCCCTATTGGGGAAGTCCGGCAGTGCGTGTTGAAACCGTGAAGAGGTGTCCTTTCCAACGTATAGGAGACAACACCCCTAGCAATAACTAGCTATTGAGTTTGTTAATGTCGTCGTCGGTGATGGTGGCTTCCTGGCTGGACGATTTGTCCTCGGAGTTTGCACCCTCGCTGCTCGAATCGGAGGATGCGGACTCGCTGGATCCGGTGTCGGTCGACTGCACGTCGGCGCCCGAGACCGTCTTGGTGGTGAGGTCATAGGGCATCGTACCGTACCAGACGGAGTGGACCGCCTCGAGCGTGCCATCGACCGTGATACCGTCGAGGGCATCGCTCACGGCACGGCATAGCTCATCGTTGGCCGCGAGGCCCGCGACGCCGAGCGTCGAGGGTGTCTCGAGCGCGCCGACGTAAGAGATCTGGCTCATCAGGCGCGCAAGGTAGCCGCCGGCCGTGGAATCGCAAATCACGTAGTCGATCTCGCCGGACTCGAGCGCCTCAAAGCACTCGTTGATGTTGGAGAAGGTCTTTTGGTTGGCCGTGATGCTCTGCTTGGCGAGCGCTTCCTGCGAGGCCGAAGAGGTCTGAACGCCCAGGGTAGCGGCGTTAAGCGTTTCGGTGGAAACGCTCAGCGACTCGCCGTCGCTCGTCTTTCCGAACACTGCCGCAGCGTCGTACAGGCAAGTACCAAGCGTGCTGATGTCACCATCCGTGGAATTGATGTCGCCAATGAAGATGTCGGTCTTTTTGTCGCCAAGCGCGGAATCGGCAGAAGACGCATCGACGAAGGCAACCTTAAGGCCCATACGGCTTGCAAGGGCGCGGGCAGCATCGACCGCGTAGCCCGTGAGGTTACCATCGGCGCCCTGCATGGCCTGCGGGGCATCGGAGGTATCGAGGGCAACCGTCAGGGTGCCGGGAGTGACCAGGGCATCGTCCGACACCGTAGGGGTAACGGTCTCGCGCTCGATCTGGTCAATCGTGGGTGTCGTGAACGTGGACAGTGGATTGAACGCGCATCCGCTCAAGCCCAATACGGCAATGACCGCCGCGGTCCCAGCACCTAACCGAGCCGCGTGCATCAAGCTGCCCCTCACCATGTCCACTACCCTGCCTTCTGTGTCGTATACAATCCGTGCGTTGCGCGGAATAACGGATGTTCCCACCAGCTGACCTGGTATTTGACCCCACACTTGCGCACCGGGGTGTTTGCTCGGGAGGCCGCAGCCACCTTCACGACTGGCCCGCTCGCCCGCGAGGCGGTATTGCCCCAAAGAAAGTCGAACGGACGGTGCGGCTTACATCTAGGACGCGCCATGATCGCGCCGCGCGCACGCGGTCGCTTACGTGGATCCCTTTGACCGCGTCTGTCTTGGACTAGGACGGGCATTTCGTCCGTCCGCAACCACAGCCTGGTAGGAACGTAGCGCATTATAGCTAAGTTCAAGCTAAAGTTTAAGGTTAGGGGCGTCATTCGCATCGCGAGTACAGATTTCGCAGGTCAGGACGGGCCGCACGCGCCATCTTCACTGCCACAAAACCACCCCTACCAAACACGTGCGATAGCAAGGCCATCGACTGCCGCAGCGCCGGCGCGCTTGAGCTCCGCCGAGGCTGCTGCCATGGTCGCGCCCGTGGTGATAACGTCATCGATAAGCAGTAGGCGGCGGCCGCGCACGTCCTCAACCGTCTCGTACATGCCTTGGGCACGCTCGCGACGCTCCTCACGACCGAGTTCGCGCTGGTCGCCACGCCCGTACTTGACGAGAGCATCGAGCAGGGGAACACCCGACAGCTCGCAAAATGGACGCGCAATAGCCTCCATATGATCAAAACCACGCCGCCGAAACGCTGCCGCCGTCGCAGGCACAAACACCACCGCATCCGCACCGGACAGCACACCTCCTAAGCGTTCGGGCGCTACGACCTGGGCATGCAGGGCAGTGTCGTAGAGCAGCTCCGCCAGATACGGCGCCAGGCGTCGCTCGCCCGCGTCCTTGTACGCTTTAATGATGCGCGGCAGCGGATGCGCATAGACGGAGCACGCCAGGCAGCGGTCGAGCGCCTCCGCCATTGCCGAGGACGTGCCCTCGACCGAACACTCAGTGCACAGCAAATCCCCAAACGGGGCGCCGCATCGGGTGCAGCTATGACGTGGGT